>CAIVAH010000122.1 GCA_903903765.1 uncultured Methylococcaceae bacterium | reverse complement strand
TCGATTTAATCATTGGCCCACGTGGTTCAGCTGCTGAAACTGCATTCGCAACAGCTTTAACTAACAACAAAGACGGCTTCTCAACTTTATTAGCAGTTGTTGCTCCTAACTTATTAGTTAAACCAGCTACAATCTTATTCAACAAAGTAACAATCAAAGGTTCTAAACAAGCTGTTCAAATGTTTGGTCCAGCACAACGTGCAGTTGCTTTAGCAGTAGCTGATTCAGTTGAAGACGGTACTATCCCAGCTGACGAAGCTGATGATTTATTCATCTCTGTTGGTGTATTCATTCACTGGCAAGCTGAAGACGATGCATTAATCGAAAAATTCAACTACCAAGCAACTAGAGAAGCTTTACAACGCGCTGTAGCAGGTACTCCAACTGCTGCTGAAGTTGTTGCTGCTAAATCTGCTGCAAAACACCCATTCGCTCCAAACGTAGCGGGTTAATTTAGTTGATGCCTTAGGGCATCTTCTATAAGGTGTTAAAAATACCTCGGCTTGCCGGGGTATTTTTTTGTCTACATATTAGCGATATCCGTTTTACTAATAGCGCCGGAGTGCAGGGCGCTAGCTAATAAAGCGTGCTGGATACCTATTTTTTTTACCGAATCTAAATCATTCATATCTCTAATTCCCCCTGCTGCCACAAAGTGTTTTTTAGGGTATTTCTTACAAAAGGTTTTTAATTTATCTAGATCGGGTCCTAGTTCACTACCTACGCGAGACAAGGTCATCACAATAAGGGTATCTGGCCATAAATCCGTTCTTGATTGAATACTGGTTGCACCTAAAGCCCCCGTCTCAGCATAATCTAAAGATAAAATAAAGCGTCCGTTAAAGTCTTTAAGTTCTTCTATAGAGGAATCGTTAAAGCATTCAGAGCCTAACACTGGTACATAATTGCATGGGTACTTTGTAACACGCTGATAGCCCTTATCAACCCAAAATTGTAAATGCGGATATTGATTGATGAGCCTAGCAATTAAATCATCATGATGTCCTTGTGAGGTAATGGCATTTAAATCGGCAATATAAAAAGTATCAAATGGATAGACTGCCAAAAAGGCCTCAAGTACTTTAAAGATATCTGGATCTGGGCATAAAGCAGAGTTGATGGGTTGGTAGATGTCACGTAAGCCTTGTTTAGCGTGCACAACCAGGCCCTCTTTTAAATCAAGTACAGGAATTATTTTCATCGGTAAAATCGTTAAGCGGGTTCTGATGATAAAATGCGGCTATGAAAATTTTAGTATTTGAGTATATCACGGGGGGCGGTTTAAATAAGCAAGCACTACCCGAGTCCTTGTTACAAGAAGGCCGCTTGATGTTAGATGCCTTGTTAGCTGACTTTAAACAGTTAACGGTTTTACCCCAGTATGCAGAAATCTCTGTTTTGGTGATGTTAGATGCTAGATTAATAGATCAAATTAATAGTCATGGATTTGATGTTGTCGTGGTGGGTGACGGTCAGGATTGTGATGCGGAGTTTAAACACTACACCCAAAAGTGTGATGCGGTCTGGCCAGTAGCCCCTGAATTTGACCATATCTTATATAAATTGTGCGTATCCGTTGAACAGGCAAAAAAACATTTATTAACCTCTTCTTCTCAGGCCGTTGCTTTAACCGGAAATAAATTTGCCAGCTATTTACACTTTAAAAAGCAGCAGATAAATACTGTACCCACTCGGCTATTTAAGCCAAATGCAGAAGATACCTCAGCGCAACTGAATAGTTTATTATACGAATTAACGACTGAGCACGGGGCTTGCGTTGAGCTGTGTGATGAGCCCTGGATTATTAAACCTATCGCTGGGGTAGGGTGTATGGAGAGTTATGTTGTGTCTACTCTTGATAACTTTAAACACCTTACTAAAAGTAATGAAGAATATATCATTCAGCCCCATATTAATGGCGAGAAACTGAGCTTATCTTGCTTGTTTAAAGCGGGAGAGGCTTGGTTATTAAGTGTTAACGAACAGCATTTTACATTGCAACATCAGCAGTATCATTTAGATTCTATAAGCGTTAATGTGTTGTCTGATTATCAAGGGTATACAGCACTAATTTCCCAGATTGCTCAAGCAATACCGGATTTATGGGGTTATGTGGGCATAGATTTAATAAAAACGCCTACTCATATCTTGGTATTAGAAATTAATCCGCGTTTAACAACATCATTTGTAGGGTTACAGGACGCCTTAGGGATCAATGTGCTGCAGAATATTCTAGAATTATTGGACGGTGAAGCGACACTCATTATTACAAAGCAAGAAACAATTTCATTAAAGGTGAGCGATGCTTCAACAAATTAATACCATGGGTTGGGACATCGGTGGTGCGCATCTTAAAGCGGCTACGCTTGATCATACCGGTAAAGTGCTGGGCGTTTATCAACAACCCTGTCAGTTGTGGAATGGTTTAGATCAGTTACAAACTGCTGTAAAAACTATTTTGCAACAAGCATCGGCAATCGATTGTATGCATGCAGTGACTATGACAGGAGAGTTAGTTGATTTATTCGCAGACAGACACGAGGGCGTGCAACAAATAACAGCAACCATACAGCGCTTATTGCCCATTGATAATTGCTTTATTTATGCTGGGAATTTGGGATTTATCCCTGCAACTCAATTACAAGTAAAAGATTATGATGCTGTGGCCTCCGCTAATTGGTTGGCCAGTGCCTCATTTGCTGCCCAAAAACTCGGCAATGGCTTATTTGTGGATATTGGCAGTACTACCACTGATATTTTGTTGTTACAAGATAGCAAAGTGCTTGCGCAAGGCTATTCAGATTATGCGCGCTTAGTGTCCCAAGAATTAATTTATACCGGTATTGTTAGATCTGCAGTCATGGCTGTCGCACAAACGGCTATCGATCAAGGGCAAAACATCGGAGTCATGGCAGAGTATTTTGCTACTATGGCTGATGTGTATCGGGTTACGGGTGAGCTTAATGAAAATCATGATCAAACAGATACCGCAGATGGCGCAGAAAAAACAATAATAGCCAGTGCCATCCGCCTATCACGTATGATCGGTAGTGATTTTTCGATAGTCGAAATGCCCCGTTGGCAAGCCTTTGCTCATAATATCCGTGCTCAACAACTGCAAAAAATTAAGCAAGCCTTTGAATATCGCCTTAAGGATAATGATGTAAAATTTAGACAGGCAATACCTGTCTTAGGTGCAGGCATCGGACGATTTTTAGTAAAAGAGATAGCTCAACAACTCAACATGACTTATTTTGATTTTTCTGATTTATGTCCGCAGGCCGAAACAGCGTTTAACTTAATGCCGGCTGATTGTGCCCCTGCTGTTGCGGTGGCGTATTTACTTGAGCAACAATCACTTTTATGACTACTCAAGAAAGGCCATCTAAAGAACCTAAACCCGCTAAAACGCCTAAGGCACCTAACCCTAATGCCAAGCCTAAGGATAGTAAGCCGCGCCTCAGTAAACCTAGAGTTAGTCAACCAAAAAATCCAGGGCAGGAAACTTCTGAACGTAAAAAAACTGCAACTTCTGTTAAAAAAAAGCCAGTACCCAAACAGTCGCCAGTTGTAAAAGCAGCGGGGCTTAAGTTAAAACATCGCTTAATGTGGATGGTTCTAGAGATAGGTGGTTTAGCTATTGCGGCGATTGCCTTTATTATTATGGTGTTGGGGTATTCAGCAAGCTTATTTTCTGGGACTGGGTTTTTAACCAGTTTATTGCCGTTTGCAGTCGGTATATTAGCTATTATTTTATTGACGGCAGTCTTTTTAATCGCCTGGTGGTGGTTACGACAATGGTTAGAGCGTAAGTCTATCTTATGGGGAGCACCCATACTAGCGCTGGGCTTGGCTGTATTATGTGGTTGGTTCTCTTTACAGGATCAATCAGCTCAAGCCCGAGGTCATTTGCGTACCTTATTAGGAGGTAAACAAGAAGCAGGACGAGAAACTTTAGCCCATCAAGTTTATGCCGCTTATCGACGTTTTGATGTGGCTCAGGTTAAGGTGATTTTAAGTCGAGCAGAAACCTATAACGCAGATATTAAAGCGGCAGCGACTGCCTATGGGGTTGATTTTAATATTATGCAGGGTATTGCCGCTACGGAATCCTCTTTTCTACCAAGAGAGAGCGTCGATGGTGGCCAAGGTTTGTTTCAGATTACCCAAGTGCCCAAAGCCGTAAGGGCAGAAGTAATAAAAAGATTAGAGGAAAAAGAATTATCAGTAAAAAATCATCGGCACAATGCTTATTTGGCGGCGGCAACTTTTAAATATTATTTACACCAAATGCACGATGATCTATTTTTGGGTTTATTGGCTTACAACATAGGACCTACCAATGGGGGCTTACGCTTTATTATGGATCAATACGGCGCCACTGATTTTTTTACTATCCAACCTTATTTACAACAACTCCCCCGAGATTACCCCATTAGAGTCTTATCTTCTGCCTTGGCTTTTAGATTATGGCAAAAAGATAAGACCTTATTGGCCTATGAAGAAGGTGCGAATGCCCAACATATCCAAAGTGTTGGCATACCTGGGTTATTGATGGAGTTTTAAACCTGATGCGAATACGGTAGTAATCTCAATTGAAAAGAGCACATCAAAATAAGAAAAATGGTAATTATATCTATCGCGATTAAATATCCACTCTGTTGCATCAATTAAAGAATACGCGACAAAGACTCTAGCGAGAACAAAAAGCAACTCAATGAATTATTGATTGGTCAGAGCCGGCTTCAGTAAAAACGAACGCCAATGACAAAGCGGTTATTTAATGCAGTCACGATAAATTGGATCAGTATCTTCATCATAAGCGGGTGCCCATTCGGTATCTGAGGCCCATCTTTTTGAGTTTGGGTCAAACGGTGTATCGGGTCCTAAACGAGGTAATCGGGTATTGTATATAACATAAGGTTGCTTTTTATAGGCTAAAGCATCGATTAAATCGAATGCGGCTTTAGTTGAGAGTCGATGTGCTTTAGTTAAAAACGCTCGGCCCTCGCAAGGGCTTTCACGACAGAATATCCACCAATAATACTTATAAAATCGGGGATTAGGATGCATATAGGTTGCATGATTCATATACCCTTTATTAATAAAATCTAATTGCATAAAATTGGGTGTTTCATACTGAAAATAATGTTCACTTGTCATTAGTTCACCTAAATAAAGCCAATAGGATTCTGTGTTTTATTGCCTTGTTTGATACTACATTCTTTTTCTAATTGGGTAATTAACTCTTCAGCACATAATGGTTCGTCTAATATTGCGGCTTGCTTTAATACGGTCGAAAAATCACCGGGTGCTAATGTCGTTAATTTTTCTAAACGCTTAAAATGCTCAACAGGGATTTCACGTTCTGTTTTATCTAAACTCTTTAAAAATAATGACTTTCTTTGCACTAACGTTAAATAATCAAAACGAATTTTAAAGACAAAGCGTCTTAAGGCTGCTTGGTCAAGATGACTAAACAAATTAGTTGCACAAATAAAAATGCCATTAAAGCGCTCCATCTGTTGTAGTAATTCATTAACTTGACTAACCTCCCACGATTTATTCATGTTTTCACGTTTTCTTAAAAAAGAATCAGCTTCATCAAGAAATAAGATAGCTTTTTCTTTAGTCGCTTCAGCAAAGATAGAAGCAATATTTTTCTCATTACCACCCACATAAGCATCTAATAAATCTGATGCCCGTTTTACTAAAAGTGGTTTATCAAGCGCTTCTGCTAAATATTCAGCTAACTGAGTTTTGCCAGTGCCAGGATGACCGTAAAAGCAAAGATTTACTTTAGGGGTCTTCTTTAAAGAACACACTAAACGATCTAACGGTACTGAAGTATCAACATTAAGATAATCAAGACTATAAGGGGTAATGCTTGATTGCATAACCGCTTGGCTTTTTTGCCCCATTACTTTCATACTGTTTTGTAGAGCTTTATCTAAAATATGTTCAATATCATGATGGTCAGTACTGCCGTTTAATTTAACTAAGCGCGCAGCAGTTTCTAATTGAGCAGGGCTGAGATGATCATGCAGGCTTATTTTTTTAAAAACATGGTCAGCCAAGTTAAATTCACTTAAATAGTTTCTAGCAATCTTTTCTCTAATTGAACGAGGCGGTGTGCTTATTTCTACACTGTAAATAAAACGTCTAAGAAACGCATTATCGATAGCGTAATGATTGTTACAAACCCAAATAGTGGGTACTGTATTGGTTTCTAATTGCTGGTTTATCCATGCTTTATTAAAACAACCTTTGGTGTTTATTTTATCGGATGAGCTAAAAAACAAGCTATCATCTTGAGTGCTTAAAACATCTTCTATTTCATCAAATAAAATTAAAGTATCTTTGCTACCCGCTAGAAAATTCTGCGCCATATTTAAAGAAATAAAGCGCTCTTGATCATCAATAGGTGCTCCTGATATATCAGAAGAGCTTACATTGAAAAGCTCCGCATTAATGGATTGAGCAAGTAATTTAGCAAATTCTGTTTTACCAGTACCAGGAGGGCCATAAAGTAAAATATTAATGCCTATTGCTTTCGTTGTTACTGCATTTTTAAGTGTTGGTGTGAGTATTCTTAAGGTATCTTCCAAATGCGGTACATCATGAGTCG
>CAIVAH010000121.1 GCA_903903765.1 uncultured Methylococcaceae bacterium | reverse complement strand
CTTGTTTCCAATGCGTTCCTTGAGGCAAATTTGCTGGCTTAGTGACTAAGGCTTCTAAGCCTTGTTCTGTCGTGGGGTAGCTGTAATTATCTAAGCGATATAAATCTAATGCTGCCGTGATAGCTCTAATATCTTGCAGAGTACGGGTTGCCCTTGCCTCATCAGGTCTGCCCATGATTTTAGGCACAATAATGGAAGCCAAAATCCCCAAGATAACGACAACAATCATGACTTCAATCAACGTAAAGCCTTGGTTTTTTTTATAAGACATCACTACATCAATCCTTAAAATAAAAGTAAAAAACAATAAAGACCTAAAATGGCATAACGTATCGTTATTTAACCAATTGGTTCATTTCAAAAATAGGCAATAATATGGCTAACACAATGGCAAGTACCACTAAACCCATGACTAAAATTAAAATAGGCTCAAATAAGCCTAAGGTCATTTCAGTTAACGCCTGAATATCGCGCTCTTGATCATCAGCCGCACTCGCTAACATTTTTGGCAACTGCCCACTGGCTTCACCACTGGCAACCAAATGAATCGTGACAGGGGGAAATAATCCACTTGCCTCCATCGCTTTGTTTAAACTCTGTCCTTCCCTAACCCGAATTGACGCAGCTTCTACCGCTTTTTGCATGGCGTTATTGGTCAGCACTTGACTGGATATTTGCAGTGCCTGCAATAATTCCACGCCGCTGTTCGTTAAAATGGCTAAGGTACGCGTAAATCTTGCAGTATTCATTCCCTTTGAAAAGCGCGCAACAAAAGGCATGTTCAATATGAACAAATGAAATCGCATACGAGGCTCAGGCAAACGCATTAGCATTTTAAAGCCCATACTTAGCCCTGTAACTACAATCAATAAAACTAAACCATAATGTTTAAAAAAGTCGCTACAGGCAATGAGCAATTTGGTGATAGTGGGTAACTCTCCCCCCATTTTATTGAACACACTGGTAATTTCAGGGACGACATACGCCAATAAACCAATGACCACCAATAAGGAAACAGAGGTCAGCATCATTGGATAGATCATGGCCATTTGTAGTTTGCTATGTAATTGGCCTTTATCAGAAATATAGTCAGCTAATCTTTGCAGTACCTGATCAAGCTTACCTGAAGATTCTCCCGCTTCAACCGTTGCCCGATAGAGCGGCGGAAACGTGCTAGGAAAGGCACTGCAAGCTTGCGCTAAACTTTGCCCTTCTAAAATTCGACCTCTAACGCCGAGTAGAATACGCTTAGCTTTGGCTGAATCTAATTGTTTAGCCGTAATACCTAACGCTTCATCAATGGACAAACCTGAACCCAATAAAGCCGCTAATTGGCGCGTAATGTGCGCAAGTTGTCGCATACTAATCCGCTGTGACAACATTGACCTATTTCCACTATGTTCTTTTTTATGAACTTCTTCTATTTCCAGCAAGGTAAGTTCCTTGCTTTTTAATTGCTGTCTTGCCAATTTAATCGTGTCTGCTTCAAAGGACCCTTTAATATTTTGACCTTTGACATTGATTGCTTGATATTCAAAAGTGGCCATTCATTATTCCTTTTGCGTAATTCGAATCGCTTCATCCAAACTAGTCTCACCATTAAGCACTTTTTCTAGGGCACTTTCTTGAATGCTACGCGAAAATACGCGAGCATGTTCTTCTAGCAGCTGATCGCCCGCACAATCATGTATCAAGCTACGCATTTGAGCATTAATAGGAATAATCTCAAATATTCCCGCACGGCCTTTGAAGCCTCTTTGACCACAAGCCAAACAACCCTGCGCCTGATAAACTGTGGCAAAATCTTGACCATTTGGCTTATAGCCAATTTTAACTAAGTCATTAACCGGCACAGACACTGCCAATTTACATAAGGGACAGAGTTTACGCACCAGTCTTTGCGCGATGACGCCCACTAAACTTGAGGCGAGTAAAAACGGCTCAACGCCCATATCCCGTAAGCGAGTAATCGCACCGACAGCAGAATTGGTATGTAAAGTTGATAACACTAAATGACCGGTTAAACTCGCCTGCACCGCAATTTCAGCGGTTTCTTTATCGCGAATTTCGCCAACCATAACAATATCGGGATCTTGACGTAAAATAGCACGCAGTCCTTTTGCAAACGTCATTTCAACTTTATTATTGACCTGAGTTTGACCGATACCGTCCAAATAAAACTCTATTGGATCTTCTACGGTAAGGATATTTCGTGTGCGCTCGTTAAGCTGATTCACAATCGCGTAAAGACTCGTGGTTTTCCCTGAACCCGTTGGTCCAGTGACTAATATGATGCCATGCGGCCTTAAGATCATCTTTTGAATACTATCCAAATCTTGATCGACCATGCCAATCTGCCTAAGATTCAGCTGATTGGCCTGCTTATCAAGCAATCTTAAAACCACACGTTCACTATGACCTGAAGGCAATGTTGAAACACGAACATCAACGGTGCGGCCACCTATATTAAGTGATATACGCCCATCTTGAGGTAGTCTTTTTTCAGCAATATCGAG
>CAIVAH010000120.1 GCA_903903765.1 uncultured Methylococcaceae bacterium | reverse complement strand
CCAACATTTCCATACAAGTGACATGATCAAAACTCTCGGGCTGTTCCTCTGCCAAGGCCTCAACGCTAATCTTTTGATAATTAACTTTTATACCCGTTTCTAAGCCATGCAAATCGGCAACATCAATCAAATCTTCACTTAGATCAATACCTAAAGCATCAGCATTATGCTTGGCAAGTCCTTCTGTTAAAATCCCACCACCACAGCCTACATCGACAACACGCATACCCTCTAAATTAACAAATTTTTGAATAAACGCCAAACGCAATGGGTTAATATCATGTAGGGTTTTAAATTCACCTTCAGGATCCCACCAGCGTTCCGCCATTGAGCCAAACTTATTAATCTCGTGCAGGTGAACGTTGTCTTTTTGTGTCATCTTACTAAACCGTGTATTATGTTTATATAGTTTACTATATTAGTTGGTTAATCGTCATCAATGATGCTGCGAATAATTTATGATTCTAAAATGGCTATTTATGCTGTCTTAACAACTATTTTGAGCCCGCCTCTAGAACTGCAATCTTCTCTTGTAACAACTTAACTGTTTTTAACAAATCAGGTAATTTACTCAGCGCAATTTGCTCTTTATAAGCGATTTTTTTATCTTTCGCAGGACTACCAAACACTTGAGTGCCGGGTTTTATATCTCCAGCAACGCCAGACCGCGCCATAACCACTGCACCTTGCCCTATCGTTACATGATCAGCGACCCCAGAACTACCTGCCAGAATCGCATAGTCTTCAATATTACAAGACCCCGAAACACCAGTTAAACCACACATAATCACATTTTTACCGACTTTGTTATTATGTCCAACTTGCACTAAGTTATCGATTTTAGTGCCTGCACCAATCACAGTACTACCTAATGCACCACGATCAATACAGGTATTAGCACCTACTTCAACATAATCATCAATCACCACATTGCCAACTTGCGGCACTTTTACATGACGATTATTTCTAAATTTGTAACCAAAACCATCCGCACCAATAATGGCACCTGAATGAATAATCACGTGATCACCTAAGACTACATCATCATAAATCACTGCATAAGGATGCAACTGACAATGCTTACCAATTTTGACATTCTTACCAATATAGACACCAGCTAAAATAGCACTCTGATCACCGATGCTGGTATCTTCTCCCACGACAGCATAAGGGCCAATAAACACACCCTTACCTAGAGTGACATTTTTATCGAGTACGGCTTGGGTAGCAATTTGAGACTCGTAAACACGAGCAGGATGAAGTAACTCTAAGGCTTTAATAAAACTCATTTCTGGATCAGCACACACTAATAACGCCATACCTTCTGGTATGGAATCAACAGCAAAGTTCTCTGCAATGAAACAAGCAGAAGCGGTTGAATAAGCAATATGCTTTATATAACGACTACTAGTTAACTGAGTAACCTGACCTGACTCTGCTGATTTAATATCAGCCGCAGAAGTAATAAGTGTTGATTCCTTACCACCGACTATTTTTGCATCACAAAATTCAGCAAGCTCTTTTAAAGTAATGGGCATAATTATTTTGGTTATTCTTAAGAAGATTCTAGTGTATCAAATATAGAAAAACCTTGGCTGGCAAATTGCCTTTAAACTATTTAATTAAATGCTCGACAACGAATAATTTTTAGCAAAAAAAAGGCACTCATCTCGAATGAGCGCCCAGTGTTTAATTACTATAGTGGATTTCGTTTAAAACTTATACCGGCAATGAGGATTGCCCAACCACATCAATTTGCACAGGAGTTATAACACTGTCGCTGCTATGACTAACAGTACCATCACTTCCATAACTATTATTACCACCACCATGACTACTACTTCCGCCATGACTCCCAGATCCAGAACCTGACCCATACTCGTGCTCGTATTCATACTCGTGCTCGTGCTCGTATTCATATCCGTAGCCATGGCTATTTACACTAACAATATATGTACCCGTGCTTCCACAATAACCACCCGCTGACAAATAATAAGTTCCCGTTGCCTCTGCTTTAAAATAAATAGATGAATATAAGCTTCCACTATAACCATCATCATTTGAATTAATTAAATTGCCTTGATCATCTAAAAGACTTAAGTAAGAATCTTTTAAGCTAATACCATTAAGATTAAAGTCATAAGATTCGCCTTTTAGCAGAAACACATTAAACCAGTCCTTATCACCAGCAGAATCAATAAGGCCCGTCGCTGAATTGCCGATATCTACGACACCTGTTGTCAAAGTATCCGCACTGTAATCATCCAAATTAACCGTTACTGTATAACCACCCACATTATCTCTTAAACCTTTAGCACCAAGATAATAAGTCCCGGTAACATCAGCAGTAAATCCAATATAGGCATTTAAATTCCCACCAAAAACATCATCATTGGAAGATATTAACGCGCCTTGATTATTATAAAAACTTAAATAAGAATCCGTTAGCGAATTACCATTCAAATTAAAGTTGTAAGATTGTCCTTGAACTAAATCCACGCCAAACCAATCCTGATCGCCCACTGAATCAATAACACCCGTTGCTGAACCATCTGCGGTCACCACACCTGTGGTCTGCATATTCTGACTATAATCATCTAGATGAGCCGTAACAGTGTAACTGCCTATTTTGTCTCTTAAACCTTTAGCCGCCAGATAATAAGTTCCCGTAGTATCAGCGGTAAAATTGATATGTGAGTTTAAATTTCCGCCATAGACATCATCATTTGAGACTATTAAATTCCCCTGATTATCTAAAAGACTCAAATAAGAATCCCCTAACGAGCTCGCATTCAAATTAAAATTATAGTTTTGGCCTTGAACTAAATCCACCCCAAACCAATCCTGATCGCCTACTGAATCAATAATACCCGTTGTTGAATCATCAATACTCACAATGCCTGTTGTTAGAGAGTTGGACGTATAATCATCTAAATTGGCGTTAAGCTTATAATTGCCTATATTAGCTCTTAATCCTTTCGCTGCAAGATAGTATGTTCCCGTTGTATTAGCCGTAAAGTTAATATGTGAATTTAAATTACCTCCATACACGTCATCATTTGAGGTAATTAAAGTGCCTTGATTATCTAAAAGACTTAAATAAGGATCCGTTAATGTATTAGCATTTAAATTAAAATTGTAGGTTTGTCCTTGTACTAAAGAAACTCCAAACCAATCATGATCACCCACTGAATCTATAACACCAGAAACTGAACCATCTACATTCACCAAACCTGTTGTCTGGATGTTTGCACTATAATCATCTAAATTGGCGGTGATTATGTAACTACCTGTTTTATCCCTTAAGCCCTTCGCAACTAGATAATATGTCCCGGTTTTATCAGCAGTAAAATTGATGTATGAATTTAAATTACCCGCATAAACATCATCATTGGAAGTTATTACAACTCTTTGATTGTCTAAAAGACTTAAAAAAGCATCTGTTAATGTATTACCGTTTAAATGGAAATTATAAGTTTGTCCTTGAACTAAAGATACCGCAAAAGTTTGTTTATCTCCCTCGGAGCCGATAACCCCACTCATAGCCCCACCGATGGCTAACAAGTTAGTATTGATCGAGTTTTGCACAAAATCAGCTGACCAGTTAACATCATCACTAAATTGAAATTTACCTATTTTATTAAGCGATGTTGAGAAAAAATCTTGAACCGTAATTTGATCAGAGGCGCCATAACTAATTAAAAGATCATTATTAATTTTAGTTACACCGGTAATATCTGTTGAAGCAACATTATTAAATTGAATAGTATCCAAACTGTTTGAAGTATTTTGCTCGGATTGCGTAATAATGTCGGCACCATCTCCTATTGAAAATACATAAGTATCAATCCCTGTGCTACCTTCTAAAATATCATTACCTTGACCACCTTGAAATGTGTCATCACCCGTGCCACCAATAAGCGTGTCATCAGCAGTGGTACCTGAAAGCAGGTTTTCATAAGTTGACACAATGGCACTACCAAAATTTACTTTTTTTAAATTTATTGCACTCATTTTTGCGACACCCCAATTAAATGTAATTGCTATTAAGTTACTTTATGTTCAGTTGAGCTTGTTAAACTGCCCCCCAAACTTAACTTTATGTTAATGCATTTAATATAAAATGTTAAGTTATTTTTTTAACTTAAAGATTTATTTCATCAAAAAATCTCAACAATAAACAACAAATAT
>CAIVAH010000119.1 GCA_903903765.1 uncultured Methylococcaceae bacterium | reverse complement strand
CCGGATCTTTTTATCAGAGGTGTATCGGTTAACCATGGAATCCATGTTGCCACCGGTCACCCCAAAAAATAAGTTGGGTCGACCGAGTTGTTTAAAGTCTTTTGCATTGGTCCAATCAGGTTGCGAAATAATACCAACTCTAAAACCTTGCGCTTCTAATAAGCGTCCGATTAAAGCCATCCCAAAACTAGGGTGATCGATATACGCATCACCCGTCACTAAAATAACATCGCAACTGTCCCACCCTAAGGCATCCATTTCAGCTAAGCTCATAGGTAATACGGGTGCTACGCCAAAGCGTTGTGCCCAGTATTTACGGTAGCTGAAAAGTCCGGTGGGAGTGGCTAAAACAGAGGCGCTCATTTTTTTATTATTTGGTTAAAGGTGCTGGTATTGTATTTTTTAAGATCTCTTAAAAAAGTCGGAAATTCTATTTGATACTGTTCTTCTAGTGCAAAAGCTCTTAAGCGTAAGTCTTTAAGGTTAATATGCGGTGTATAGTCATTAAATGCCAAAGCAATAATATTAGACCGGTCTGTTACGGGTAAAAATAAAGTTTGCCAATTAAACACGTTACCTAGCCATAGAGATACTTGCTGAAACTCTGGGTTACTCGTGCCACCCCATAAGTTCATCACCAGTATGCCATCTTTCTTTAATAGGGCTTTACAGGCATCAAAAAATGCTTCGCTGCGTACACTGTTTGCAACACCCTCATGATCAAATGCATCAACTATTACTAAATCATATTGCGCTCTATAGCTTTCATAACGTTGTTTAATGTATTCACCCCCATCATCCACAATTATTTTTAGGCGTGGATCCCTAGGTAAAGCAAAATAAGTGCGGGCAATTTTAACTACGCCTTCTCTGTATTCCAGCACTTTTAAACGACATTCAGCAAAGAGTTGTAATAAATGTTTAGTTAAAGAGCCACCACCTAAGCCAACTAGCATAGCCTCATCTATGTGCTCTTTAAACAATAACCAACTGGTCATCGCTCGCACATAATCTAAATGTAATTTATTAGGATCCGCTAAAAAAATACTACTTTGTTTAGCTTGAGTACCAAAATGTAAAGATCGTACGCCTTTTTGCTCAACAATTTCTATGATGCCTTCATCATCAAAGCTTTCATGGATAAGTTGGCCGCCATATTTGTGCATAGTTATCTGACGTTTGTCAGCAAAATTTAACAATTAACAATTATTATACACCAGCTTGATAATTAACCGACCTTAGTACTAGGATTATGTGTAGGATTTTATGCTTAACTTGATATAATCCTTCTGGTATATTGGTTTTGTGCGAATGTTGTTGATGGGGTAGTTAAGATTTTTTATCTGAACTTGTAATAATAAATAACAGTAAAGGGGGGCAGTATGGAAGAGTTGATATTTGTATTACTCATTATATTTGTGGCTTATGTGGTATTTAAGTCAGGTAATGAGAAGAAAGAAGCACCAAAAGCACCAAAAGCAGCAGAACCCAAAAAAGATATAGAAACAGTTGTCGTAAAAAAAGCCACACTGATTAAACCAAAAGTCATTAAAAAAGCCGCACCTAAAGTAGTTGAGACTAAGGTAGAGGCACCTAAGCAAGTTCCCGCAAAAAAAGGTTTAAAGAATCCTTTAACCGGTGAAGTGGCGACTAGTTATGCTAACTATAGATTTACCAAACGTTGGATTAAAGACGCCTTAGTAACAGAAGGTTTATTAGATCAAGTTTATAAAAATGCAGATTTAACCGAAGCAGTAGAAGCAAATATTAAAGTGGCAATTACAAAATTAGAAGCTTTAGATAACTACAAACCTTAAGCCTTAAATTGTGAAAGACCAGTCATTTATATTTGATCAAATACATATTGAAGTTGCTCGTAATGCAACGGATGACTTCAATTTGTTTCATGATAAACATAAGTGGCTACAGATTACCCATAACCCTTTTAAAGGGCCTATCGTATTAGGTTATCAACTTAATACGTTAATAGAATATCAAATGCAGCTATATCGAGCTGCGCATCATGAAAATCAGATTATAGCCGAGAATAATCTTCGCTTTAGTAATTATCAAATCACCTTTGTAAATGCGGTTAGGCCCAGAACGCCGGTGTATTTAGACATTAAAAAAACGTTGATTAAAACCATACCTAATTTAACACTAGGTAACAGAATCTCGATGAAGTCTGATGATAAAACGGTGTTACTGGGCTTTAAAAAAGAAACCCAAGTGCCCTTGTTTTTAGCGGATACCAAATTAAATAAACTGCCAGACTTAAATGAGTTAGACGATTTAACCATGGTGCCGGGCACTGATTATTTTCTTAAACGTAAGTTTATGAACAACGGTTCGGTTAAAAACTTTTTATCTGGATCATTAGCAGAACAATCAGACTATTTTGATGAGCTTGCCCATATCGCTCATTATCCAGAGATTTTTCCGTGCAGTTTAAGTTCTGGGGCGCTACTCGAAAAAGCCCAATTAGAAAATCATGATTTTAAATTAAATCCCATGGTGTACACCTCACATGAGATTTCGGTTGATAGGCACTTTGTGAGCCAGTTAAAGAATAATGATCGTTTACATATTCTAGTTAAACAATTACCAGAAACCAGCGACAATACTTTAAACCATACCAACATCTTACAAAGAACCTATCATTGCTAT
>CAIVAH010000118.1 GCA_903903765.1 uncultured Methylococcaceae bacterium | reverse complement strand
GATCCAAATGGGGCAGTCACAGGAGCCACTTTGACTATGGTTCCAGTTGCAGCAATTCTAGTTGCTAGTATTCGCCTCCACTGTCTGAATCTTCTTTTGCATCTTAAATATCAAGGCCCCAATACTATTGAATGCGATGTTCAATTTAAACGAGGCGAAGAAATGGGATGGTTCCAACATGGCTCAACCATTATTGTCTTTGCACCAAGTAACTACCGATTACTTGAGAACCTTAAACTAGGGGACGCTATTCGTATGGGTGAGCCCCTCTTTAGAAAGCTTAACTAAGATCTTGACCGATACCGTTAATATTACCTGCAGGCTAAATTAAGAGCATCACGATTCTTATCCATTGCTTGAGCAATATTCTCAAAGCTCTTTTGCATATTATTTTTCATAAAATATTCAATCACCCCTTTAGGGACGGAAGAGTTGGGCTCTAAGAATGCTTGATAACGTACCTGAACTCCCTTATCGCCTGTTTTAAGACGCCAACTGCCTGAATAAGCTTTACTATCACCCTTCGTTTGAACAAAGTTCAAACCTTGATTTAGCTGTTCTGTGTACTCAAGGACAGAATGCATCCTTAAGGGGAAAAGGAGCACTCTTTCCTCAATCAATCTTTCTATGGTGACTTTATTGCCTTCTCTCTTTTTAACTTTAGACTCAATCAAACCGGGCGTCATCCTAACATCCTCATAGTCCGTTAGAAAAACATATGCCTCACACTGACTGACGCTGGCAATATAACTTGCTTCAATAGAAAATCCAGCGCCTACTCTATCAATGCTGACTTTTAAGTCATATGGAGAAGAACTCTGATCTGCTCGAGAATACTGACTTACTATAAGCCCCAATAAAAGGAACAAAATGTTAAAAACTAGACTACCTGAAAAGATAGTATGAAATCCTCTTAATGGACTATTCAAATCATTTCTTCTTGTTTGAGATCAATCATGATTTATAAAATTTCTTTAGTTAAGATTACATGCTGCCTAGCCTGCCTTGTAAGTTAGGAGTTCAGCTTAGTTAACTTTTTTTGCACGGAATCAGGTAAGGTCAAAAACCAAGCATTATCGTTACTAACGGATGGCAAAATTTGCCCATACTCAATCATTAGAGATGGTGAAAGTTCATCGAGATATACCCATATTTGATGGCTAGCAAGCTTAACGGTCATCTGAATCGCAATTTCAATCTCAACTAGTAGTTGCTTTTTGATCTGCTCACTTCGCCCAAGTCGAATCTGACCACTTAAAAAGATATGGGGCTGATCAAGCAAAACACCGCCAATGAAAAAATCATGAAGATCAAGCTCCTTAAAGATAACTTGAGCAAAATAAGCCTCAGCGCCTGTAACATCAGCATGAATCTTTGTAATCTTTTGTGCCAGGGTGAATTTTTGATGAGTATTTAAAGATATACCCGCGTAATAGACGCTATATGTAGCCATCTAAGCCCCTAAAGAAGTTAACTTAAAATCTTAATATTAGTTTATTAAACATTTGTTACATCAAAGGTATCAATATCAATTTAGGCCTGCCCAGCAAGATTGGAATGCAAATATATCTCACGCAGCACACTAGCAATATACAAACTCCTCTTCAGTAAATTTTCTTTTTGCTTAATTAGCTCAAAACTAAATAAAGTCAACGTTGAGCGCTAACTCGGTATTTGAGGAATAATAAAGCTTATAAACCTTTTCTCGAATTTGATCTAATAAATTACAGTACTAAATATGCAAACTTTGGTTTAAAGAATTTATGACAAGTTATCGCCATACGATTGGTCAACATAACTATATTTTTCAGGATTTAAAAGATCTCATGGCAAAAGCATCGCCAACAAGATCCGGCGATTACCTCGCAGGATTAGGCGCTGTGAATGCCCAAGAGCGAGTAGCAGCACAAATGGCTTTGGCAGCCGTGCCACTTAAATTCTTTTTGAACGACTTAGTAATTCCTTATGAATCGGATGAAATAACAAGACTCATTATTGATAGTCATGATGCGTATGCCTTCGAAACAGTTTCGCACCTTACTGTTGGAGATTTTAGGAACTGGTTACTAAGTGATGAGGCAGATACAGCCGCTTTGCATGCTTTATCAAAAGGACTGACTCCAGAAATGGTAGCCGCCGTATCCAAGATTATGCGTATACAAGACCTAGTGATCGTCAGCAAAAAATGTGAGGTCATTAGCAAGTTTAGAAGCACTATTGGTCTACGTGGTCGGCTAGCCACTCGACTTCAACCGAATCACCCTACTGACGATGCAATAGGCATCGCAGCGAGCATTGTGGATGGACTACTCAATGGCGCAGGAGATGCAGTCATTGGAATTAACCCAGCATCAGATAATGTGGCTCAGGTAACTCTTCTAATTAAAATGCTAGATGACATAATTCAACAGTATCAGATACCAACTCAATCCTGTGTGTTGACACATGTTACAAACACAATCATGGCAATTGAATCTGGTGCACCAGTTGATCTTGTATTTCAATCTATTACTGGAACTGAAGCGGCAAACCGGAGTTTTGGCATAGACTTGAATTTATTATCAGAGGCTCGCGATGCAGCCATCTCCTTAAAGCGCGGCACAGTTGGCAACAATGTCATGTATTTTGAAACAGGGCAAGGTAGCGCCTTGTCTGCGCAAGCCAATTTCGGTGTAGATCAGCAAACCTGCGAGGCACGGGCCTATGCCGTTGCGCGCCACTTTGACCCGCTACTTGTAAATACTGTGGTTGGCTTTATTGGTCCGGAATACCTTTACGATAGCAAGCAAATTATTCGAGCGGGCTTAGAAGATCACTTTTGCGGCAAATTGCTTGATCTCCCGATGGGCTGTGATGTCTGCTATACCAATCATGCTGAAGCAGATCAAGATGATATGGATGTATTGTTAACTTTGCTTGGAGTGGCAGGATGCAACTTCATCATGGGTGTGCCAGGTGCTGATGACATCATGCTGAACTATCAAACGACCTCATTTCATGACGCTCTATATGCAAGGCGAGTACTCGGTCTGAAGCCTGCTCCAGAGTTTGAAATGTGGTTACGCAATATGGGAATCATCACTGATAAAGAAATGATTACGCTAAGCCATGAATTGCCGAATAATTTTGCAAAAGCTTTACAGCGATTATCATGAGCTCTTCTGACAATAAATCTCTTAGCATTACTGAAAGTCCGTGGGCTAAATTAAAACAATTTACCTCTGCGAGGATCGCCCTAGGTCGATCTGGAATCAGTCTACCAACCCATGAACAATTAAAATTCCAACTTGCCCATGCACAAGCGCGGGACGCAGTTCACTACCAACTTGATGCATCAAAACTATGCTCTGATTTAAGACAAACCTTTCGATTAATCCATCCTGAGTATATTGCCTTACAGAGCGCTGCAATTGACCGAGCAACCTATTTGAAGCGACCAGACTATGGCAAAAAGCTTAGCCCAGTTTCAAGAGAGGCTCTCCTAAACTACTCTACGCAAACAAAGGAAGCGCTAAATACTTTTGACTACGACATTGCTTTTGTCATCGTTGACGGATTATCCGCACTCGCAATTGAAACGAATGCATTGCGTTTTTTACAAAAAGCTTGTATAGATCTGCAACCAGAGAAATTCAGGATTGCTCCTTTTTGCGTAGTAGAACAAGGACGTGTGGCAATCGGCGATGAAATTGGCGAACTGTTACGCACAAAGCTAGTTGTTGTCATGATTGGCGAGCGTCCAGGATTAAGCTCTCCAGATAGTATGGGCATCTATCTAACATGGCACCCCAAAGCAGGCCTTACAGATGAAAGTAGAAATTGCATATCGAATATCCGAAATGGTGGTCTTAGTGATGCTGAGGCTTCAATGAAATTACGATATTTGGTCACTCAAGCCCATCAACGGAGTCTAAGTGGAGTCGCACTCAAGGATGAGACAAGCACCACACAAATCTTAGGTTCATTAAATAGCTTTTTGATTGAGTAGCATTACTTATTCACCTAGAAATTAGGTTTTTGACCTGATCTCATCGGCCATTCAGGCCTTTGGCCTGCTCAGCATAATTTGCACATGCGACCTACGCCTTTAGAACACGTTGCCTCTATTAACCCAAAACCTCTTATTAAGCATAAACAACTCTTCAGTACCTAAACACAATCATCCATCAGAATTAGAGCAAAAGTGTGCCTACATACTTTGTGGCTTGCCCAGCGTTACTTAAAGTAACGCTTAATAGTCTAAACCTCACCATTCCACTCAACGCTCTACTTTTTATTAGTTTTAGGTCGAATCTAGGTTCTCTGATTATGAGACCTTCGCTCTAAAGAAAAAATCATATTATGAAATACAGAATTGTTGTCATAAATCTGTAACTACTCTGTAATGATGACCACATAGGATGGCTTATGGAATTTAAAAAAGAATCAACCCCTACTGAGGTTGATGGAGACAGACTTAAGATTGCTAGAGAGGCTCTTGGCTTAAGCCAAAAAGAGCTAGCGACCAAGTTATGCCTCTCACATCGCCATATTGCCGAATTAGAAGCTAATCAATTAGCAATCTTTTTTACCCCTGCGCATAAAGTTCAGGTTGCTAAAAAAGTAGGGTCTGCCTTAGGCTTGCAAAAGGATGATTATTTAATCCCGAAAACAAACTCACTTTACTAAATTTTGAAACACCTGTGAGCATCGCAAATTTAACGTGAGCATCAGAATCTTTAATCACTGAATAAAAATTACGCAACCCATCTCGAATGTCTTTTGCAAGTTCAGG
>CAIVAH010000117.1 GCA_903903765.1 uncultured Methylococcaceae bacterium | reverse complement strand
TGTTGAATTTTACGATCGGGACTTTCACCTGCCAATTCGGCTAATTGTTTTTGCATGGTCGGAAAATGAGGTACATTTCCTTCCGCTAATTCGGGTACGCCTTCTTTAATTTTACCCATAGAGAAATAATGAGAGTCTTTGACTCTAAGGCGCGATACGCTACCCTCAACCACTTGTAAATAAACGATACCGTCTTTAACATCTTGCTCTGGAATATCGACTGATATGGTTTGATAGCCATTCGTTCTATATAACTCTTCTAAAGCCGTTCGCGCTAAATCCACACTGTCTAACGTTTTTTTAAGACCCAGAAAAGGATATAAGGTGCGCTCCATTTCCTTAGTCGCTAATTTCGTATTGCCTTTAACGCGCAATTCTAATAAATCAAAGCCTGCTACTTTAGGCGGTGCTTTGGCAGGTCCTTCGGCTTCAGGAGCGACTTGCTCTGCTTGGCTGTATCCTGCCTCTGCATATAACGCTAATACTAGGCTAGTAGCACACAAAACAGAACGGCACAAAAACGGCGTATACTTATTTGATTTCAATGACATACCATTTAAATTATTTAAATTAAATTATTTATAAAGACTTGGAGAAGGTACTTTCTAATATCATCATATTAAAGCTAGATTAACTCTAGATTTAACCTTAAACCCTTAAACATCATGCCTGGTAAACAGGCTTCGCCTTCATTGAATGATTTACTTTTGTACTTGGGAATATGCACGACATAAGTTGACTAATGATAAAAAACGAATTCATTCGATTCTATCCAACTTACACACCAATAAATGATTGATTGATTTCATAAACATTCCTAAGTAATTATGACAAACAAAAAAACAGCCGCCTTTCGGCGACTGATTTTTCTTATGAACTATTTAGAAAATAGTGATTTAAACTAAGTGAATTTAGTTCAAACCTGGTAACATCACATTACCATTTAAAATAGCTGGAGCGCGGCAATGATTCACAGAACCAACTGAATTGGCACCATTTGAATGTGTAAATGGCATGACTGGCAACAAAGGGTTAAATGCGGTTGCACCTGTAATTGCTTTAGCTGCTGTTGCCATATTACCTGATGCACTGGCAGCCGTCGTAGACCAACTAGCTTTCGTTGGGTTACCTTTAACAATAATATCAGGTCTAGACATGCCATTTACAAAAGCTTGGGCCGTTAATGATAGCTTTGTTGTTGGAGTTGGAGTGATATAAGACAATTCAGACCAGAATTTATATTTACCATTCGCTGTATTAATTAAAGAAGGCGCATAACCATCAATTTTAACGAAACGATAAGGCCAGGAATTAGTAGTATTATTAGTTGCGGGAAATAACCCCACTGCCCAACGGAAATCTTCTCCAGAAGTTGCTGGAGAGAGGACAAGAGGTTGAGTAGTTCCGGCTCCGAAGTTACCATTTCCGACGATGCCAGTCGTAGACGCTGCTTTTTTAGCCACATCATAGCCATCTAAAGAAGCCAAACAGTTTTCAACATCACCTGAAGATTCAATCGCATGATACACTTTTGAAGTTGCATTGGCTGCTTCCACTCCAAGAACAGATG
>CAIVAH010000116.1 GCA_903903765.1 uncultured Methylococcaceae bacterium | reverse complement strand
CGCTTCTTCCCAGTTAATTTTTACACCTGACGCATCAATAACTTTTACCGCTTCATCCATGATAGACGGACCAATTCCATCACCTTTTATTAACGTGACATTATGCATAATTAACTCCACAGATTATTTGTAACTTTCGCCTAACAGCAGGTGAATTTTGAGGGGGGCAATCAATTTTGATCGGCCATAGTGATAATAACAAGTCTTTAGGCCTGTAGTCCAATGTTTACGCCATATTTTCGTAAATATCGACCGTAAACCGTGGGCTACAGATGGCTAAGAAGATTAAATCCTCAGTACCAGTGTTAGTAATACTTTGCGGAGACATCGGCGGGATAATAACCACATCGCCAGACGCTAAGTTTTGTGTAGGTTCATCAGGCACATCAAATACACCCTGACCAGAAATTATCACATAGCGCTCGACCACGCCCTTTAAGCGATGTAATTTAGTGGTAACACCCGGTTTAACGCGAGCTCTTGCGATGGATACAGCCGGATCATTCAGCGTATTAGATAATTCTAAGATATAACAACCTTCATCAAAATAATATTCTTCTGCTTCATTCGCTTTTATGACAAGAGCTGGCATCACGTTACTCGGTTGGGGTTAATAAAACTAATAAATGGCTGATAAATTCTATTTTTTGATCTGTCGTTTCAAAGGTTTTAATATACTTTAATTTATCAGCGCCATCGAACTTAAATACACTGGCACGGGTTTGGATCAAATTAATCAATTGCTCGGCATTTATTTTTGGTTCAGTGCTAAAGATAATACGACCACCACCACTATTAGCCTCAATCTTTTTAATACCTAGTATTTCAGCTTGTTGTTTTAACTCAGTCACACTGAATAAGGTTTTAACTTGCTCAGGTAATAAACCAAAACGATCTATCATTTCGACTTGCAACTCACGTAAATCAGCCGGAGTTTCAGCACTTGAAATACGTTTATATAAAACTAATCTGGAATGAATATCGGGCAAATAATCTTCTGGAATTAAGGCCGCCGCTTGTAAATCAACTTCCGCTCCATGATCCATAGGCGCATCTAACTCAGGTTGCTTACCTGACTTTAAGGAATTAACCGCTCGATCTAATAATTCTGTATAAAGTGTAAAACCAATCTCTTGAATTTGACCACTTTGACCATCGCCTAATAATTCACCCGCCCCTCTAATCTCAAGATCATGCGATGACAACATAAAACCTGCTCCTAAATCACCAGACGCCTCAACCGCTTCTAAACGCTTTTGAGCATCTTTAGTTAATAGCGATTTTGGCGGCACAATAAAGTAAGCATAAGCCCGATGATGCGAGCGCCCTACTCGACCTCTTAATTGATGCAATTGCGCTAACCCTAATTTATCAGCACGATTAATAACAATGGTATTTGCACTTGGTATATCTATACCACTCTCTATAATCGTTGAGCAAATTAACAGATTAAAACGTTGATGATAAAAATCTAACATAATGCGTTCAAGTTCACGCTCAGGCATTTGACCATGGGCAATCTCAATACGCGCCTCAGGAATCAACTCTGATAACTCTCGCGCCATCTTCTCCATGGTTTTGACTTCATTGTGTAAGAAAAACACCTGACCACCGCGTTTAATTTCCCGTAAACAAGCCTCTTTAACTTGCGCATCAACCCACTCAGTAATAAACGTTTTAATCGCATGGCGATTAGGCGGTGGACTGGCAATAATAGAGATATCTCGCAAACCCGACATCGCCATGTTTAACGTTCTAGGAATCGGCGTAGCGGTTAAGGTTAAAAAATCAATCTCACTACGCAACTTCTTAAAATGTTCCTTTTGACGTACACCAAACCGATGCTCTTCATCAATAATCACTAAACCCAATTCTTTAAACTTAAGTTCTTTGGATAACAAGGTATGGGTACCAATCACTATATCCACTTTACCGTCCGCTAAATCGGCGGTGATTTGTTTAATTTCTTTAGCGGTCACAAACCGAGACATGACCTCGACTCTAAAAGGCCAATCAGCAAATCGATCTCTAAAATTCTGATAATGTTGCTGCGCTAACAACGTAGTCGGTACGAGTACGGCGACTTGTTTACCACTTTGAGCAGCAATAAAAGCGGCCCGCATAGATACTTCTGTTTTACCAAACCCTACATCACCACAGATAACGCGATCCATCGGTTGGCCACTGGCCATATCAACAAGAATTGCTTCAATAGCGGTTTGTTGATCAGGGGTTTCTTCAAAAGCAAACGCATCTGCAAAAGTTTGATATTCGCTCTGCTCAATAACAAAAGCATGCCCTGCTTTAAGGGCTCTTTTAGCATGAATTTCTAATAACTCTGCCGCCACATCACGAATCTTTTCAATGGCTTTTTGTTTAAGCTTAGACCATTGTTCGCCGCCCAACTTATGTAAAGGTGCGTCATCGGGATTCATACCGGTATAACGACCTATCACATACAAGGTTGAAACTGGCACATACAACTTATCGTGATTAGCGTATTCTAAAGTTAAAAATTCCGAAGTAATCCCACCGATTTGTAAGGTTTGTAAACCCAGATACCGTCCTACCCCATGATCTCTATGGACCACGGCCGAGCCAATCGTCAACTCATTCAAGTTATTGACTATGTTTTCTAATTCTTTGGTGGCAGATTGTTTTCTTCTACGTCTTTGTAAGACTTTTTCACCGGATAATTGGCTTTCGGTAATAATAGCAATGGCGGGATTAGCTAAACAAAGCCCGCTCTCTATGGGGGCCACTATCATACATGGCGATACTTCTGAATCAAGAAAAGCTTGCCAACTCTCAACTACTTTTACTGAGACCTTATTAATACGTAGTCTGTCAATTAAAGCTTCTCTTCGGCCTGCTGACTCAGAAACAAATAAAATCTTACCGGCAAAGGAATCAATAAAATGTTGTAAATGGGCGGCTGGCGTTGTGGCTTTAATATCCAACATCACATTCGGCAATGGCAAACAAGTCGAAGCTTGATCTGCACCGATGGTATGTTGTGATAAGGTAATACGGGCAAATTTAGCTAACTGTGCGGCTAATAATTCGGCCGATAAAAATAACTGTTCAGGCTTTAATAACGGCCGTTCTAAATCATATTTTCTTTGCTCATAACGCTCTTCTGCTTCGGCATAAAATTCCGCTGCCGTAGCATTAATATTTTCAGCAACCACTAACACTGCAGACTTTGGTAAATACTCAAATAGCGTTGCAGTCTGTTCTACAAACAAAGGTAAATAATACTCGATGCCGTTGGGTGTAATGCCCTTACTAATATCCACATACAAGGTATTTTTGGGCGATGTATCCGGGAATTGTGCTCTAAAAGCTTGTCTAAATAATTTAATAGACTCATCAGTAAACGGAAATTCTCGCGCAGGAAATAATTGAATTTGAGTGATTTTATCTAAAGACCGTTGTGACTCAGGGTCAAAGGTACGAATTGATTCCACTTCATCATCAAATAACTCGATTCGATAAGGCAGCTTACTTCCCATAGGAAATAAATCCACAATAGCCCCTCTAACGGCAAACTCCGCATGTTGATAAACCTGCGAAACACACTGATAACCGACACTCTCTAACTTAATACGATTGAGTTCTAAATTAAAGATATCACCGACTTTAATAGAAAAACTATTCGCTAACACATGTTCTCTAGGTGCCAGTCGATGCATTAAAGTGGTTGCCGATAAAATCAAGGCGCCCCGTTTAACTTCGGGTAATAACGCTAAGGTCTTTAAACGTTCTGAGATAATTTCCGATAAAGGACTAAACACATCATAAGGCAAGGTTTCCCAATCGGGAAAATGTAACAAAGGAATATTGGCTGCTAAGAAAAAGGCTAATTCATGTTCTAAGCGTAAAGCAGTTTGACTATCCGGTGTAATAATAACAAAAAGTTGCTGTGTGTTATTAATCGCATTGGCCAAGGTTAAAGCATCGGCACAACCGCTTAAACCAGACCAAATAACAACTGAGTCTGTAGCGTTTGGAATAGTAGGTGAAAAGATTGGAGAATTAGACATCAGAAAGTAGATTTATTTAAAGTGAGGGGCAGTTTTAACTTAAAAACATGGCATCGCCATAACTAAAAAATCGATAAGACTTATCAATGGCATGTTGGTAAGCCTGCATAGTAGGTTCATAACCCGCAAAGGCAGACACCAACATTAATAAGGTTGATTCCGGTAAATGAAAATTGGTTAACAGCGCATCTACCGCTTTAAATTGGTAACCTGGCGTAATAAATAAATCCGTATCACCATAGCCTGCAGTAAGAACACCACTGCGTGAAGCGGACTCTAAAGCCCTAACTGCTGTTGTTCCAATGGCTATAACTCGCCCTCCTTGGGTTTTAGTTGCATTAACGGCATCAACAGTCTGTTGAGACACAGCATAATATTCTTTATGCATTAAATGTTCAGCCAAATTTTCGACACGAACCGGCTGAAATGTACCACTACCCACATGCAAGGTAACAAATGCCGTTGCTATATTTTTAGCCTTAATTTTATCCAGCATAGCTAAATCAAAATGTAATCCTGCGGTCGGAGCGGCTACGGCTCCCGATTCTTTGGCAAATACCGTTTGATAACGCGTTAAATCAGACGCTTCATCCGCTCGAGTAATATAAGGCGGTAAAGGAATATGTCCAATAGCGTCGAGTAAATTTAAAATATCCAACGTGCCAAAATCTAATTGGAATAAGTCATCCACTCTACCTAATACCTTACAAGAATGGCCACCATCCAATTCAATAACCGTATCTGGCTTTGGGGCTTTACTAGCCCTTACATGGGCAATAGCTTGATGCGCATTCTGCACCCGCTCAATCAGTATCTCAATCTTCCCGCCACTTTGTTTATTACCGTATAAACGCGCTGGAATAACTTTAGTATTATTAAATACCAGAAGATCTTGACTGGTAAGCTGATTTATAAAGTCAGTAAAATGCCTATCTGATAAGGCACCCGTCTGCCGTTCCATACACAGCATACGACTCGCGTCGCGTTCTGCTAATGGGAATTGGGCGATTAACGATTCTGGAAGATGGTAATTAAAGTCACTTTTTTTCATAACGGACGATATTATCAGTTTATAAAGCATTTCACATAAAAAATTTACTAGCTTTTAAGGATAACAGTTCTTATAATAATCGAACTGTGCCGGGATGGCGGAACTGGTAGACGCGCCGGATTCAAAATCCGGT
>CAIVAH010000115.1 GCA_903903765.1 uncultured Methylococcaceae bacterium | reverse complement strand
GGGTATACTTTTTAAAGATATTACGCCTTTAGTGAAAGATCCAGCTACATTGAGATTGGCTGTGCATGGATTGTTACAACCATATCTGGGCAGAGATATAACGGCAGTCGCAGGTATGGAAGCGAGAGGTTTTATTTTTGGCTCTTTGGTTGCTTGGGATTTAGGCTTGCCTTTTGTGCCTTTAAGAAAACCAGGTAAATTACCTTATGATGTTGAGAGTGTTTCTTATGATCTGGAGTATGGTTCAGCAACTTTAGAGGTGCATAGTGATGCCTTTACTGACAATGATAGGGTCTTGCTTATAGATGATTTATTGGCAACTGGTGGAACAGCTAAAGCCAGTTGTGATTTAGTCGAGAAGATGGGCGCAACAGTTGTTGCTTGTGCATTTGTGGTCGAATTAGATTTTTTGGAAGGTCGAAATAAATTAAGCGAATATGAGGTACATTCGTTGTTACATTATTGATAAATCTCTTTTCAAAATTTAATTTTTTGGGTTCTCTATATTGGTTGTTTCAGGAAGAGGTTTAGCTTTGTTTTCTTTGGGAAGAGATTCAAATTCATCATCCAAATCTAAATCATAAGAAGATTGAGACTTTCCATCAGTAGCTAAATTGTTTCGCCATTGCAGAAATGATTCCCGAGTAAAAACATAGGGGTCTAATGCGGCTTCGTTAACAAATTGTAATGAGCCTTCCGCATTTGCCCTAGTATTAATCATCGATACAATGTTAATGGCAGTGCCTACGTAGGTTGATGGATTAGCTGCAGTATCAAAGGCCGCGCCGGGGATCCCCCTAAAAGTTGAGGGGCCTACGAAAGGTAATACTAAATATGACCCTGTGGGTACGCCCCAAACCGCTAGAGTTTGGTCAAAGTCTTCGTCATTTTGCTCCCAGCCTACGCTTCTAGCGACATCAAAAATTCCTGCTAAGCCCAGAGTAGAGTTAAGTGCTAAACGACCTGTGTCTTGTGCGCTCTGAGAAAATTTAGCTTGTAAGGCGTCGTTAATGACCGTGTTGAAATTTTTTAGATTATTATAAAAATTATAAACCCCAGTTTGTAGAAATTGCGGCGTTATATATTTGTAACTATCTGAAATAGGTTTGGCAAAATAGCCATCAACATGATCATTAAATTTAAACATAGATCTGTTGAAGTTTTCGTAGGGGTCATCTTTATGTGAAGCATTATGGGTTGTTGCACAACCACATAAAGACAGAATGCCCAAAATTAACAATGGATTAGGCAATTTAAATTTATAATTGCTTACCATGCAATGCTGTTGCGTACTCATCCTACGGTTTGCCTGTTACTTATAATTTTGAATAGTCGTTTATTTTACCATCAATTTTAGATACCAGTGCGTCGAAGCCTTCATTTTGTAGAATGCTGGTGTACTCTGATCTTTTAAGTGCTAGGTCGCTTACACCATTTGCTATGATGTTAATAATGCGCCAATTTGTGCCGGTATCTTTAAGCATATAGTCAAATTTTACGGGCTTGTCATCAGGAATACTTAAATGACTATGTACCAAGATACCACCACGAGTGGTTTCTTCTTCTGAATCATAAGTGAATGATTCTCCAGCGTAATCTTTAAAATTATGCGCGTAAGAAGCAATACTTAAGCGGATTATTAAATCTTCCAGTTTCTTTTGCTGATCGGTACTCAGTTTTTCCCATTCTTTACCAACGATAACTCTAGCAATTTTAGGAAGGTCGTGACTATTGATGACAGCGTCTTGCAGATTAGCGTAACGACCTGCATAGCCCAGTTGTTTACCGTTTTTCATCACGGAAATTAAATCAGCTTGAAATTTTTCAACTACTTGTTTAGCAGTAGTCGTTGAGTTTTCTTGTGCTGAAGCAATAACTGTGTTTAGTATAAAGATGCTGGCAAAAATACCCACTTTTAAATATCTAAATAGCATATTAAACCTCAATAAAGTGTAAGCCTGTAGTGTTGATTTATCTGTATTATTTAACCGTTTCAACTTTAATGGGTATTCCAGAAAGTGATGAGGTAGTTGCAAACGTGGGAGTGGGTTCTGGAACCATTTCACCTTCAGTTTTTGGGCCTCTTAAAGAGGTTAAAAATGCTTTAATTGGATGTTTTAACATGTCTTCAACTGCTGTGGCTTCATACCCACAATGCGCCATACAACTAACACATTTAGGGTTATTTGAGTTGCCGTATTTTTCCCAAGGCGTCGTATCTAGCAATTCTTGAAAGCTACTAGCGCTACCTTCGTCGGCTAATAAATAGCAGGGTTTTTGCCAACCGAAAACATTACGGGTAGGATTGCCCCAAGGCGTACATTCGTAGTTTTGATTGCCGGCCAAGTAGTCAAGATACAAAGAAGAATGATTTAATTTCCAACGACGGTTTTTGCCGATTCTGAAAATGCCTCTAAATAAATCTTTAACATCAACGCCTTTAATGAAAACATCTTGTTGTGGCGCGTGTTCATAGCTAAAGCCTGGTGCAATAGTAACTCCTTCAACCCCTAATTCCATTGCATAGTCGAGGAATGCAGCAACTTCTTCGGCATTTTCGCCTTGGAAAAGTGTGCAATTAATGGTTACCCTGAAGCCTTTTGATAAAGCAAGTTTGATGGCTTCGACAGCACGATCAAACACGCCTTCTTGACATACTGAAGTGTCATGTCGTTCTTGCATTCCATCTAAATGTATAGAGAATGTGAGGTATGGGGACGGTTTATAATCGTCAATGCGTTTTTTTAGTAACAATGCATTGGTGCATAAATAAACGAATTTTTTACGGGCTATGATGCCTTCAACTATTTGGGGCATTTCTTTGTGAATCAGGGGTTCGCCGCCAGGAATTGATACCATGGGTGCATCGCATTCGTCGACTGCTTGCATGCATTCTTCAAATGACAAGCGTTTATCTAGGATATCGTCAGGGTAATCAATTTTACCACAGCCAGCACAGGCTAAATTACAACGAAATAATGGCTCAAGCATGAGTACTAAAGGGTATTTTTTTACGCCTTTAAGTTTTTGTTTGATAAGGTAACTGCCTACTTTTAACTGCTGACGTAATGGAACACCCACGAGCAAATTCTCCAAAATAAATAAAACTAATGATGATCCTATCAAATTAAGATCATCGAAAACCTAATAAACAAGATGTCTGTATCAAAAAAACAACAACGATAATAGTGTTACTTGCGGATGATACTATTCGGTTGTCAAATATATAGTTTACCGTCAATGGTTCTAGTGGTCTATAAAATACAAGCGCTTATCCATATTCAACTAGAATACTATGTTTTAGCAATTGACTCCAGCATTAACAGTTAATTATTGTGAATTTATTAAAAGTTCTTGATATTCGTGTAAT
>CAIVAH010000114.1 GCA_903903765.1 uncultured Methylococcaceae bacterium | reverse complement strand
TTTATTATTTTGGCTCCATTTGTGGGTGCATTTTCTGATGCTTTGCCTAAAGGTAAGGTGATGTTTATTAGTAACAGTATTAAAATTATTGGCTGTTTAGCAATGTTATTTGGTTTACATCCGTTACTTTCATATGGCATTGTCGGTGTTGGCGCTGCCTTATATTCACCTGCAAAGTATGGGATTTTAACTGAATGCTTGCCAGTTGATCGCTTGGTATGGGCAAATGGTTGGATGGAAGGTTTAACTGTGGCTTCTATTATTTTGGGTGCTGTTTTTGGCGGTTTGTTAATTGGTCATAGAGTTGAGACGCTGATTGTCCAGCAATTAGTTTCTTTACCGTTTAATTTTGGGATTGATACCGCAGCTGAGTTTGCTATTTTGGTTATTTTGGGTATGTATTTAGTCGCTGCAGCTTTAAATTGTTATATTCCTAAATTACCCATTGAGCATCGTCTTTCAAAACCAACTCCTAAAGTTTTGATAATGGACTTTTGGAACAGTTTTCTGTCATTATGGAAAGATCCGTTGGGGCAAGTTTCTTTAGCGGTAACATCATTATTTTGGGGGGCAGGAACCAGTTTACGTTTTATCGTTTTAACATGGGCAGCTGTGGTATTAAATTTTGATTTAGAGCAAGCTACGCAACTAACGGCAGTGGTAGCGGTTGGATTGGCTATTGGAGCAGCTATTGCTGCAAAGGCAGTGCCCTTAGATCATGCGGTCAAAGTATTGCCTTTAGGTATTGCAATGGGCATAGTAGTTTTATGCATGATATTTGTAACTGATTGGCGTGTTTCTGTTTTGTTTTTATTAGTTGTAGGTATGTTGGCAGGTAGTTTTTTAATTCCGATGAATGCATTATTACAATACCGTGGACATCAATTGATGGGCTCTGGTCATTCTATTGCAGTACAAAATTTTAATGAAAATTTGAGTATTTTGCTCATGCTTGGTGCTTATGCTTTAATGATTAAAGCTGGCTTTTCAGTTAATCATATTGTAATTATTTTTGGCTTATTTATTTCCTTAACAATGGGATGGTTGGCTAAAAAACATGGGCACGATCAGGATAGGAATTAAATTATGTATAAACCAGTAACCCCTTTAATTGCTGCTGATACCATTATTGAGTTGATAGATTTCCCTGGGCGCCCCATTGTTTTAATAGAACGTGCTAATCCGCCCTATGGTTGGGCTATTCCTGGTGGTTTTGTAGATGTTGGTGAGATTGTTGAACAAGCCGCTGTTCGTGAAGCACTTGAAGAGGTGAGTTTACATGTTAAATTATTAGGTTTGTTAGGTATTTATTCTGATCCCGCTCGTGACACTCGTGGTCACACCGTCACAGCGGTTTATGTTGCTGAAGCATCTGGGGTCCCCGTAGCGGCAGATGATGCAAGGAATTATCAAATATTTAGTTTAGATGCTTTACCAGAAACATTAGCTTTTGATCATGCACAGGTGCTTGCCGATTACAGCCGATATCGTGAAACAGGCCAAGTGACAGATCTTAAGTGCTAATTTTTTAGTTAATTGACCGTTCTCAAATTTAAAGTTTAGTTGCGAAGGAGCAACACGTTTTGACAAAAATGCAGGATATTACCAGTCCGATGACAGTATCGGAAAAACGCGCCACATGGTCTTTAGCAAGTATTTATGCGTTAAGAATGCTTGGCTTGTTTTTGATTATGCCGGTGTTGTCTTTATTTGCTGAGCAACTAGAAGGCTCAACTCCTTCATTAATAGGGATGGCAATAGGTATATATGGAATTAGTCAGGCTTTGTTACAAATTCCGTTCGGTATTTTATCTGATCGTTTAGGGCGCAAGAAAATCATAATTATTGGTTTATTAATATTCATGATAGGTAGTGTGATAGCGGCTTTATCCACTAACATTTATGGCGTATTATTAGGACGGGCGATTCAAGGTTCGGGTGCGATAGCTGCACCGATTATGGCTTTAGTGGCCGATTTAACACAAGAAGTTCATCGAACTAAGGCGATGGCATTGATAGGTTTAAGTATAGGCGTGTCTTTTGGTATTGCCATCACCGCTGGTCCAGTGATTGCCGGATTCATTGGGGTGCATGGTATTTTCTGGTTGATAGCTGTTTTATCAATCATGGCTATTTTTGTGGTGCAGTATTTAGTCCCCAATCCAGAAAAATCTAAAGTACATCGTGATGCTGAAGTTGTTCCTGGACAGTTTTTAAATATCCTTAAGAATGTTGATTTATTGCGGTTAAATTACGGTATTTTTATCTTACATGCCACTTTAACAGCCAGCTTTGTGGTTTTACCTTTGTTAATGCGTGATGCGGGACTTTTACCTGCAGAACATTGGAAAGTTTATTTACCGGTTTTTGTGGTTTCAATGGCGGCAATTATTCCTTTTGTAATTTTGGCGGAAAAGAAACGCAAGATGAAAATGGTATTTATTGGTGCGATAGCTGTGTTGGTGTTGGCAGATGTGGGTTTAATGCAGTTTAGCCATAATTTAGTCGGTATTATTGGCTTTTTGTGGTTGTTTTTTACCGGTTTTAATTTATTAGAGGCCACCTTGCCTTCATTAATATCAAAAACTGCTCCTGGTGATTTAAGAGGTACGGCTATGGGGATTTATTCAACTAGTCAATTTTTGGGTGCTGGTCTAGGTGGTGGTATTGGTGGTTGGTGTTATGGTCAATTTGGTGCTGCTGGGGTGTTTGTGTTTTGTGCACTGGCAGGATCAACTTGGTTTTTTCTGTCCTTATCTATGAATCCGCCACGTTATTGGGCTAATTTACTAATCTCTTTAGATAAAACGAGTCAGGAGGTTGCTGATAATTTTGTATCTGAAATATTAAAAATTAACGGCGTAGAAGAAGTTACTCTAAGATTTGAAGAGGGTGTTGCGTACCTTAAAGTAGATAATCAGCAATTAAATAGGGATCAATTACAGGGAATTATTCAGAAATATCTAAATGTTTAAAGTTGACCTAAGGCAAATGCGCCAAGATAGGTAATTATAAAATATAAAAACGATACGACTAAGCTGGCGGCAGAATTAATTCCGAGAGCTTTTTTAAATATATAGCCAATAACAGTTAGTTCCCAGATAAAGAGTATTCCAAGGCTGTAATAACTTAGTATATCTTCTTCTACTGTCAGCCAAATCAACACAGGTACTACAAATAATGCAATTGCATTTGAGCTAACTAAAATAGCCGTTGTTACCTGCACATATGCATACAAGGTCTTGTTTAGTTTTAATAATAGAGCAATAAATATAAGTGCAAGAAAGACTTGTACGAAAACTTCAGTGAAAGATTCGAAAGGGTCATCTGTCATGTTGGCTTGCATAAAATACTCTATAACAAAATAGAACAGTAAGTTTTGTTTAAAAAAACTCATTGATCTAGTAAGTTGCAAAGGCTGATGTTCATACCAGCACAATGGTAAGTATTGTTTTATAAGTTCAGTTATTAACATTGTAATTCACAAAACTTCGTAGTGTTTAATGGCAAGTCTTTATTTAAATTTAGATAAATCTAAGTAGTTAGTCTGATTTTCTATCGTCTGAGATTTTGGAATCACAGGTTCACTAAAGTTACCAAAAATGTCATTAAGTGATTGCACGAGGTCTTTGGTTTTTTCAGATAGCCCTGATAGGCTTGTTTTCATTTTTTTGTTCCAAGCAACTGATTCATTGATGGGGAGCACTATACGCGTGATAGTTAGGTTTTTTTCGAATAATCCAGCTAAGTTTTCCATTATATGTAATTCTTTTTGGCGTTCATTTAGCTTTTTAATAATAAATTTTGCATGAACTTTGCTGATAAGAACATGGGTAGGTATGAGTATCGCTGCCAAAATTATTAACACTATAGGGCCAATGATGGGGTCAATTAATAATTCTAAGATCCCCATTTCAATTTCAGCAAATATACCAAGTATAGCAATGAAACTGAGTACGACTAGTGAGGATAAATTAGTTCGCTCTTTCCAAAGACTAATGCCTTTTCTGACCTCGGGGAAAATAACGTCTTCGATATCACGAATGTTTTTTTCTAAAGTATTTAAAATGCGATAAGTTCTATCTAAGGAGACATTGGTTAAGCGCTGGTCAATTTCTGAGAAATCAATTTTGCTTTGCGGATTTAGATTGGTTTGTTGATTGGGGGCAATAATAAGTTGCCCCGTTGTAATGTTAAGTTCGGCCAGTTTTCTTTGCCATGTCAGAATAATTTCGTTAGCTTTTGCCGGATTGATTGCTGCAATGGGTTCATCAACCAAAAATACGAATTTGTTTGAGTCTTGATCTTGTTCTATGTGTTTAATTACTTCATCTAATAAAGGTATGGACGAGCCAAAAATATCAGTAAAGATTATCACTAAATCCGAGCTGTCAATCATATGTTTGATCAACATTGAATTGACAGGGCTTTCTGGGATGGCACCTATATTTGGTGAGTCAATGAATAATTTGCCTTTAAGACGTTCACTATTAATGGCTTTAAGCTCAAGGTGGGAATTAACTTTGTCTCCTTCTCCTTTTTGCAGTTGTTCCATTTTTTTACTGATTTGATAAAACGGGTAGCGAGGATCGACATCAAGAGCTGTGCCAGGCAGTGTAGCTAAATTGGTCTGGTTACTTTGAAGTAATACAGTAAATTTATGTGTAGAGGCCTGAATACCAGAAGTGGTTTGCTGGTCACCTAAGTAGGCATTAATGAATCTTGCTTTAGCTGTTGAGTTGCCGCCAATAAAGCTAACAATGGGTGACCAGGAGCTTTTACTAGCAGTTGTTTCTTCTTCATCAATAAGACCGAGGTCATATTCGATTTGATCAAGGTCATGAAAAATTTTAATAGATCTTAGTAACACTGGATTGTCATGAGAAAAGTTTTTCTCTAGATTATCTAGGTATTTGCTTGCTGTCTTTTCAGTCATAAGATTGACCTCTTCTTTACTAAGTTTCGGGGTGTAAAAATGCTTTTGAGTATACACCTAAGCGAGTTTTCTTAACACAAAAAACTGGACAGAAATACTTGGGTATTCGCCGAATCAGTTTAATAGTAAAATTTGATATATGCCTGTAATAACGCTTTTAAATGGAATAGCAAATGATCTATCGTCCCATCAATGTTTTGAGCTGTATTTTAGTGTTGCTAGCTACTCAATTATTGGGGTGCTCTATGCCATTTATTAATAATAATAACCCAGAGAAAGATTTTGCGCGTTATGTTGAAGATGTATTTCGGCTACAAAATAGTGTGACCAGTGAAATTATGGCACTACAAGAAAATGATGAATTTAATGACAACTCGGGCTTATTAAAGGCTGAACAGAATATGAGAGAAGCTTGCGCTGCACTTAATGAGTATGTGGCTAAAGAAACTGATGGTGATAGTATCAGTTTCTTTTTACGTCAGCGGGTACAGAAGTCTGCGATTGCGTGTGAAGATTCCGCAAAGAAAGTTAATTTGAAATTGAATAGGCTTTAATCAAATTAAAGGTAAGCTTAAATGATTTTTTCGCCGCGAGCTAGTTTTGGTAAATTACCTTCTAAACCCATGGCGGCACGCATTACTTTATTTTTTGCTGGTAAAATGCGTTCAGCTAAACCTAACCCTAGGTTACGGATGAATTTTAATGGCATTACATTATTGCTGAACACCTGATAAAACACGTCCATGACTGTCATCATTTTTAAGTTTTCATTTCGTCTAAATTTCTCATAGCGTTTTAAAACAGACATATCACTGATGTCTTCGTTTTTATTTTTTGCGGCTATTAATATTTCACTTAATGCTGCGGCATCTAATAAACCAATATTGACCCCTTGCCCAGCAAGTGGGTTGATCATGTGCGCGGCATCACCCACTAAAACAACCCCAGGTTTAGCATAACTATGGGCGTGTTGTCTTTTTAAAGGGAAGCTAGCTACACCAAGAACTTGCTCAACTTTACCAAGGCAATCAGGGAATGCTTCAGTCAGTTCAGTTTTAAGATCATCGTAAGCTAAGTTTTTTAAGCGCTTAACTTCATCAGGAGTGTTGTACCAAACTATTGAGCCAAACTTACCTGTTAAAGGTAAAAATGCTTGTGGACCACTCGGAACGAAGCGTTGCCAAGTGATGTCTTGTTGTTCATATTCTGTTGATATGTAAATAACCAAGGCGTGTTGGCTGTAATCCCAGCTGGTGACGCCAATACCAACGGATTGTCTTACTTTAGACTGTCCGCCGTCTGCTGCTACTAATACTTTTGCTGATAGAATGCGTTGGTTGGCTAATTCAATTTCACTGTCTTGACCTGTTGTATAATGAATTTTTTTAATCTCTGCAGGGCTTATGAGTTGAATGTTCGTAAAATCTTTTAATCGCTCAATTAACGATAGTTGAGTGATACGGTTTTCTACGATGTACCCTAATGCTGGATACTCGATGTCATCACTATTAAATTCGGTATCTCCAGCGGTTTCCCATACGCGCATTCTGCGAAAGGGGCATAACCGTTTGCTTTCAATGCCTGCCCAAGCGCCTATGGTTTCAAGAATATTTTTTGATGCAATGCTCAAGGCCGATACTCTTAAGTCGTGTGCTTGCGTCGGCTCATAAGCTTCAGGTAATGCGCTTTCTATAATGGCGACAGTTAACGGGCTGTCCCCCAAGCTACACGCAACTGCAGCACCCACCATGCCGCCGCCAACAATTATTACATCGAATTTTTCTTTCATCATTGATCAACCATAAATTTAAAACTTCACACTAAAAAGATACCATAATTATTAAAGAATAAAGAAAAATAACACCAATTAATTCTAGAATTAATACAATATTTTGCGTGCCCTGATATGACAAATGCCCGAGGTCGTGCTAACATTAAAGCGTATTAAAGGAATTTTATTGGCATCTTAATTGCCTACGTTGGCTTAATATCCTTCTGGTGAACTTTAATATATAAAATATTAAATTCTGCACACAACACGAAAAAAGAGAATACGGGCTGGATAATGACTAAAGATTCCCGATCAGGTAATAACAACGCTATGCTTTATAACGCTGATTTATCGCAGGATAGCTGCGGTGTTGGTTTTATAACCCACAAACAAAGTAAACAAACTCATGATCTACTTGTAAAATCTCATGAGGCTTTATGCACTATTCCCCATCGTGGTGGAATGAGCGCAGAAGGGATAGGCGATGGAGCTGGTGTTAATATTGATTTATCTCTCAATTTCTTTCGTAAAATTACTGGAAATGACGCACTTGAATTAGGTCAATTTGGCGTGGCTAACTTCTTTTTTCCAGAAGACCATGATCATTATGATTCGGCCGCAAATGAATTAATTGAGCGTCACTTTAAAGAGTTTAATTTACCTATTATTTTATGGCGTACTATTCCTGTTGATGTCACTGTCATTAATGAAGCTTCAATTAAAGCCCAGTTGCCTATTAAACAGTGCGTTTTTGGTAGACCAGATGGATTAAAAAATGCAACGCATAAAGAATTTGAAAAGCATATTCAAACGGCATTGCTTAATATTGAAGTTGAAGGCTTCAGCCGTGAAGAGTTAGGTGGTTTTTATCCTTTATCGATGAGTTCACGCACTCAGGTGTACAAAGGTCGCTTAAACTCGTTTGAAGTTATCCCCTATTTTAAAGATTTATATGATACTGATCATGAAATCAGTACGTTATTCTTCCATACTCGATTTTCGACTAATACGGCACCTGCCACAATGATGGCTCAGCCATTCCGTTATATGGCCCATAACGGTGAGTTAAATACAGATAAGAAAAATCGCTTGAGTGAAAGTGCTATTGCTAGACAACACAATAAGCATGTCATCTTTCCAAAAGGTCAATCGGATTCTGGTCGTCTAGATCAAACATTAACGCGTCGCATTAATGAAGACGATATGGATATCGTTACCGCTGTATTGGCAATGATGCCACCCGCTTGGGAAAACGATACAACTTTATCCCCTGAAGTGCGAGCGATGTTGGAGTATTTCAGTCTTTATGAAGA
>CAIVAH010000113.1 GCA_903903765.1 uncultured Methylococcaceae bacterium | reverse complement strand
GTGTCGTAATGCATCCAATCGTGGGCACAAAACTTACTGAGCTTGGTGAGTTAATCAGCGGTTTATCAATTAGAGATAAAATCCCGCAAATTGAAGTAGCTATTGGTGATGATCAATGTGTACTTTCCATTCGAGAACTTGAACCGGCTACGGCAGCAGACCACCAATTACTGAGTGCTTTTGGCAAAGCTCATAATATGACAATATGCCTGCAATCTAAAGGTCCAGATACGATCGTACCTTTAACCGGCGAACCTGAAGTGATCCCTACTTATTCGTTACCTGATCAAGAGATAGAGTTCAAATTTAGACCCGCCATGTTTACACAAGTTAATTATGAAATTAACAAGCAAATGATCAACCGAGTATTAGATACCTTACAACTTAATGAAAACGACACAGTATTAGATTTATTTTGTGGCTTAGGTAATTTTACTTTACCGATGGCTAAATTTGCGGGTCAAGTTGTTGGAATAGAAGGTGATCAACCTTTAGTTAATCACGCTAAAGAAAATGCCCGTCATAACAACATAACAAATGTCGAATTTTATGCTGCAGATTTAAGTAAAGACATTAGCGATGCACCTTGGGCACAACGCAAATATAACAAAATCATGCTGGATCCTTCTCGAGCGGGTGCATCCGAAGTCTTAAAATACTTTAAAAAATGGCAACCAGATCAAATCGTCTATGTATCTTGTAACCCCTCCACTTTAGCGAGAGATGCGGGCATCTTGGTAAATGAGTTAGGCTATAAGTTAATTAAAGCCGGGGTGATGGATATGTTTCCGCAAACCGGCCACGTTGAGTCCATGGCATTATTTACAAAATAATCTAGCAAAAATAAACTTCTTGAAGACTACTGACCTTATTCAACCCGATAGCTATTTAGATATTTGCATAGGGACCCAAACCTTGTCTGTTCTAACTGCCAGAGCTTGTGTTAATCAATATGCTATTTCTACTGCAAAAAACGGTGCCGGAGAACAAAGTGGTAGTGCATGTACACCTAGGGGTTGGCATTGTATCCGCGCTAAAATTGGTGGTGAGCAACCCATCAATGCTGTTTTTAAAGGAAGAAGACCCACAGGTGAAATATATAGCCCTACCTTGAGTGAACAGTATCCAGAGCGAGACTGGATTTTATCTAGAATATTGTGGTTAGGCGGACTAGAACCTCATAAAAATCGCTACGGTTGTGTTGATAGCACTTGGCGCTACATCTACCTTCATGGTTCTCCAGATCAGCTAATGGATGGCACACCTCAATCACATGGCTGTATTCGTATGCATAATACAGATATAATCGAATTGTTTGACTCCATTCAAGTCGGTTTTAAAGTTTATATACATGAATAAAACCCGCTTAATACTTGGCATCGAATACGATGGCAGTGGCTTTTATGGTTGGCAATGGCAAAAACAACATCGCAGTGTACAACACGTGTTGGAAACAGCCTTAACAAAAATAGCAGATCATCCCGTTACCGTTCAGTGTGCTGGCAGAACCGATACGGGCGTACATGCGCTTGAACAAGTAGTTCATTTTGATGTAACCGCGGACCGTAATGAGCTAGCGTGGGTTAGAGGTGGCAATAGCCAATTACCCGATGATGTTCGAATTACCTGGATACAACCCGCTGTGGCAGATTTTCATGCTCGATACAGTGCAATTGCCCGCTTTTATCGATACATCATCCTAAATCGCCCCATTCAATCAGCATTATTACGTAAACAAGTAACCTGGTGCCCTGCACCTTTAGATGAAAAATTAATGCATGAGGCTGCTCAATCTTTAATTGGCCATCATGACTTCACCTCGTTTCGTGCCCAAGGCTGTCAATCAAAAAGCCCGTTTAGAACCATGTACTTTATTGACGTATATCGTGAAGATGATAAAGTGATTATCGATATTTCAGCGAATGCTTTTTTACATCATATGGTTAGAAATATCGCTGGCGTCCTTATTGCCATCGGTTCAGGCAAGGCAACTCCAACTTGGGCAGCAGAGTTATTAGAAGTTAAATCTCGCAAACTTGGCGGAATTACTGCACCACCTGATGGATTACATTTAGGTGCTGTTTACTATCCCGAACAATATGGCTTAACTAAACACGCTATTTTTAATAAACTACCCGCTAATGCTCAAAGACATGATTTAAATTCTTCTGGCAATATCACTTAATAAAATAATACTAACAATAAGGCTTAATAATGGATAACTTTATCTCTTTTCAAATCCATGGTGGTGAACATCATGATGGTCTATTAGAAGCACTTGCTACTTTACTCAGTAGTTTTGATGGTGGCACTGAAACAGGTCTTAGTTCCGTCAATATTTTTAGTAACTTATTACCCGGTGTTGGAACATTAGCTAACATACACCCGCTGTTGGTACATTTTCCTATCGCCTTATTAAGTAGTTTTTTTATAGTTAATCTTATCGGCACATTCGTTAAAAAAGACACCTTACACCCTATAGCGAGTTGGCTACTTTATTTAGGGGCGTTTTCGGCAATTTTTACCGTATTAGCTGGATTTAATGCCGCAGAAAGTGTAGAACACGGCGAAAATGTCCATGAGATCATGGAGCATCATGAAGATATTGGCGTATCTATTTTATCTTTATCCCTAGGCTTAGCCGCTTGGCGCATTAAATCGGCTGCACTATATGGCTGGAAGAATGCCGTATTTTTAACTCTGTCAGCTTTATTATTTGGTCTTGTTGTCC
>CAIVAH010000112.1 GCA_903903765.1 uncultured Methylococcaceae bacterium | reverse complement strand
TGGCCGTGAAGCGCCCTTATTTATGGAGATAGGCTTTGGTAACGGCGATAGCTTAGCCAAAATGGCGGCCGCTAATCCAGACAAAGATTATATTGGCATAGAAGTACATACCCCCGGCGTAGGACATCTATTGATGTTGTTGCACGAGCAAGGCATTTCTAATGTCAGAATCTATTGTCACGATGCCATAGAAGTTTTAGAAAATAAATGCCCCGACCATAGTTTAGCCGGCTTACATTTGTTTTTTCCGGACCCTTGGCATAAAAAGAAACATCATAAAAGACGTATCGTTAGAGCGAGTTTTGTTGACCTTTTAGATAAAAAACTAAAAGTGGGCGGTTATTTTCATGCTGCAACCGATTGGGAAAACTATGCCGAATGGATCTTAGATATTCTATCTACCCATAAAGGTTTAGCAAATACTAGCCCCACTAAAGATTATTGCCCCTGCCCAGAGTACCGCCCACTCACTAAATTTGAGCAACGCGGCATCCGCTTAGGCCATGGCGTTTGGGATATTATCTTTCTTAAGATTTAATTTTCTGATGAATCAGTCTAAATACCATAAAACCGACCAGCATCGCACAAACAAATACAAATAAGCCTGTTAAACCAGAAGTAACACCTACGATAGCGGGCCCCGGACAAAGGCCTGAAAGCCCCCAACCTATTCCAAAAAGTGATGAACCTATAATTAATTTAGCATCGATGTTTGAATTAGTTACAGCCCCCTTTGAGAGTTTTTCGGACTTGTTTTGATTACTTTTTCTAATAAAAAACTGTAACAGGCTTAAAGTCGTTAAGGCACCCATCATAACAAAAGCGAGAGATGGATCCCATGCACCTGCTACATCTAAAAAACCTAAAACTTTTGCAGGATTAGTCATTTGAGCCATAATCAAACCTAAGCCAAAGATCAATCCACTTAAAAAAGCGCTAAACACTAAAAACGCCGCAGATTGCTTATAAGACATGTTGCACCAAATACACAGTTAAAGCCGCAGTCAGCATAAAACAAGTTGTAGCGACCACTGAACGTGCCGATAAACGAGCCAAACCACAAATACCATGACCACTGGTACAGCCATTACCTAAACGCGTACCATAACCAACCAGTAGACCAGATAAAACTAACACGCCATAAGACGCATCAAGTTTAATAGAAATAATACCACCCATTAAAAACCATAATGAAGTACTCACCATTAACCCAATTACAAAACTTAAGCGCCAAGCGCTATCTAGTTGCCACGGCTGCAACAATCCTGCCACAATACCAGAGATACCCGCAATTCGATGATTAAAATACAGTAAAATTGCAGCTGCTAGGCCGATAAGAACACCTCCACCTAGAGACGATAAAACAGTTGAATAAGTCATATAGTGCTCGGAACAGCTAAAAAATAGCTTAAAAATGAAGCGTATCCCCGCGAACGCCGCCATGTGCTTTCGTCCTTGAACCGACGGTTCAAGTGGGAGCGTAACCGATAAATAAGGCTTCCCGTATGAAACGGTCATGCGCACCAATAACGGATTTCACCCCCGGGGTAAAAGCAGGT
>CAIVAH010000111.1 GCA_903903765.1 uncultured Methylococcaceae bacterium | reverse complement strand
CAACACCAAATACGCATTTTTATACGCTGGAATCTCAAAGTAAACCACCCAAAATATTAAGTTCGATTAATACACTCAAATATGTTGTTGGCCTAGGCCCTCTTTCATTACCAAGTTTACTAGATCGTAAACAGATAGTAACCCATACTGAAGATAGTACAATTGAAGTGGCTGAATTCGATCACTGGGCAGCGCCGTTAAAAGACAATGTTCTCGCTGTTTTAAAAAAGAATATGACCATCTTACAACCAAACTCTATAGTAAGAACCTATCCATGGGCAGTGTATGGAGACGTTGATTATCGAGTCATAGTTGACATTAGTCGCTTTGATATTGACCTAAACAAATCAGTATTCCTTGAAGCAAACTGGGCGATCATGGAAGAAAAGAGTCATACTATTATTAACAATGGCCAAGCTAAAATTGAACAACTGTTAACTGATAAATCATACCAACATGCCGCGCAAGCACAAAGTCAATTGTTAAGCCAATTAAGCGAACAAATAAGCTTATCTTTTTTAAAAATACAACATTAATGCCATTCATCTCTCTTAAATAAAATTCAAGAATATAATATTTACTTAGAATAAGTAGCCATTTTTATACCTTTCTGAACACCTATCACTACAGCATTGAAATGAAAATATAAAATTTTTTAACAAAAATACTACATTTAAACTTAATTTTCATATAGAATCTAAGGAAAAATATTAACTGGGCTTTTTTATGAAACCATGTTCTAGCAATACGACAAAGCTAATATTCAGCTCCTTGTTACTTGGGGCTTCATTGATACTTGTATCTAATGCAGTTGCCCAATCTATAGTAACTCAATGGAATGATGCCGCTATTGAAGCTGTTAAAGCAACAAACTTTGCACCCACTAAAACCGCAAGAGCATTAGCTATTACAAATACCTGTATGTACGATGCATGGGCCCCATATTCTAAACATGCAAATGGCACCCAACTAACTAATAAACTACGTCAACCTATCTCTGAAAGAACTAATCAAAACAAAATAGAAGCCATGAGTTATGCGGCTCATACTTGTTTAACAGACTTATTTCCAAATGTTGCTCAGCAAACAATTTTTAATGATTTATTAACGTCCTTAGGTTTTGACCCTAACAATAGTTCGACGGATACATCAACGCCTGCAGGCATTGGACATGTTACTGCAACAGCAGTATTAAATTTTCGTCATCATGATGGTTCTAACCAACTAGGTGATGAAGTTTCGAAACAATGTACTGTGGACGCAACAATTCCCTATAGTGATTACACTTGTTACCAACCTATCAATACAATAAGTCAATTACTTGACCCAAATCATTGGCAACCCTTACTCGGACAAATCTTTCTTACACCACACTGGGGATTAGTTACGCCTTACGCGCTATCTTCAGGTGATCAACTTAGAGACACCTTACTGTTGCCTGCAGATTATGCGTTGAATACAGCAAGGTATGAAAAACAAGCTGCAGAAATTATTGATATCACCGCTAATCTTTCAGACAAACAAAAAATAATTGCTGAATATTGGGCAAATGGCCCAAATTCGGTAACACCTCCTGGTCATTGGATATTATTTGCAAAATATGTTTCTAATAGTCATCATCATAATCTAAACCAAGACGTGAAGATGTTTTTTGCGATGACTAACGCAATGTTTGATGCTGGCATTTCGGTTTGGGATGCTAAGAGATATTTCGATTATGTTAGGCCCATTTCAGCGATTCGCTTTCTTTACAAAGGATTGTCAATTGAATCATGGAATGGCTTAGTGAAAGGAGAAGACTGGTCTCCTTATCAACCTAGCAATGCGCTTACCCCACCCTTTGCAGAATATGTATCAGGTCATAGCGCTTTTAGTGCTTCTGCAGCTGAAACACTAAGACTTTTTACTGGCAGTGATCAGTTTAATAATGAGGTGACTATACCTGCTGGCTCGTCTGAGGTTGAACCTGGAATAGTACCTCATAAACCCATTACACTTAGCTGGAATACTTTTACTGACGCCGCAAATGAGGCAGGAATTTCTAGAAGATATGGGGGCATCCACTTTAAAGATGGTGATTTAGAAAGCCGAAAACTAGGTCGTAAGATTGCTGCAATTGCCTGGTCAAAATCTTTAAGGTATTTTCATCCTGTTGATGAAACTGAGAATAATGATGATTAAATTCGTATATCCACAAGCGAAGCCAGTTTATTAAAATACCCCTAGCCAACTTAAACTAAGCATTTAACTAGAATTGCGATGAACTACCCTGATGTAACTAATAACTTTCAACAAGAACATGTAAAGTTACTATGTGATAGTTATGAACATTTACTATCAAGAGACTTAATGGAAAACTGTCAGAATGATGTAGAAATAGCCCGCCAACTCTTTCATGCGCCTTTTGCTTTAGTAAGCCATAATGCAGAAAGTAACCCTATTTTTAATTACGCTAACTTAAAAGCCTTAGCGTTATTTGAATTTAGTTGGGAAGACTTTACACAAACACCTTCAAAACTATCTGCGGAACCCGTAAATCAAGCTGAAAGAGAGAAACTTTTAGCGCAAGTAACTGAGTTAGGCTACATCAAAAATTATGCAGGTATACGCATATCTAAAACTGGTAAACGCTTTATGATTAAAAACGCGCTAGTATGGAATTTGACTAACAATGGAATTTATCAGGGCCAGGCTGCGTGCTTCGCAGAATGGGCCTATATTTAACATATTAATTGAACAATTAACCAATACTAAATAATCCTCCTGCGACAAATTGACGCAGTTTTTATAGACAAGCACAAATTTTTAATATAGAATTTAACCTCACTTAACAATGTATGGGTTGATGTGTTGTTAAGTGTATATGAGGGGGAGAACAGCGATCAGTTCAACTGAATAATAATAAAAATAATCGCGCCATATTGAAACTGCACTACCATGCGCAGTCGATGTGTTGCAGTATAAACACAACGAAGCCTACTTTATGTAGGCTTTTTTATACCCTAAAACTTCTGAAACCTTATAAAAGGCTCCAGAAGCTATATGGTTTAGGGCTTAAACTAAAGTATAACGAGTATTAAAACTAAACCTAAAATTGCATAATACAATCTAGGAAACTTGTTTTGATAACCTCCAATCACCCATGCATCAGTCACCTTTAACCAATTTAATACACACTCGACTGTTGGCGTGCCTTTATTTTCTTCAGACATAGTACCTCCTCATTATTTAATATTTTATTGTTATTCATCCATTGATAATCAATCGGATATTGACACAGAAATTCCTCATCTTTCTTTGTCAACTATGGCAGTTTACGGATTTTTTTGTTAAGCACAAGAAATATCAAATACAAAACCAATCAAAACTTCTACTTATTTAAAAAAACGAACTGAGACTTTTTGATAAATTATATGGAAGTAATTCCCCATTAGGAATAACATCAAAACTAGGTGGATCAATACAACCCACCTAATTTTCTAAGCTAAACTTATTTTTTAGCTTGTTTTAAATGATTAACAGCCTCTTCAACATCTTTAGTTGCTGCCGCATCTTGATTTAAAGCTGAGTCATCAATAGCTTTTTGGAGCACTTGAGCAGCTGCGTTAATATGATTTTTAGATATGCTTTTAGCTACAATAGATGCAGTTAATGCACTATCCAAAGCGCCTTTTGCATGCAACGATAACTTTGCAGCATTATTTTTATGACCTTCTTCAAGCGCCGCCTCAGCATGTTTTAAAGCCGCATCTAAATTTGACTCAGCATAAACACCTGCGCTCGCAGTGACTAATAAACTTATTAATAAACCTGATGTTTTTTTCATTATTCTCTCCTCATTATTATAATTAATATTGTCGATAATAATCATGTCTTACAACACACTTAAACTAAAATCGACATACTATTTTTAACATTGCGCGATCTTTTTTACAAGTTAAAATTTAATCTCTATAACATGAAACTCAATAGCGTTTTATAATGAAACGTTGATCAACGAATTTAACCCAAACTTTGTTATGACAATTAATTCTACTCAAATAAAGTGTCTTTTAGTCTTTTGCGTCTTTGCCGTTATTGGTTTTGGCCCTATCTCCCCGGGTTGTTTGTTTGGCATGTTTATCGTTATTAAACGTCCGCAATGGTTTTTAAGGCTTACTGAGATGCTTTATCAAAACAAAGCGATGACCAACACTACACACAGCCAAAATGAACAACTACGATTGAAATGTTTTCTATGCTTACTGGGCTTATCTATTATCGATATAGCTCCGGTACCAGTAACTCCAGTTATCGCTTTTATCATTATTTTAAGCAGACCTGCTTGGTTTTACCGAACTACAAAAGCTGTTTACAACGCTTGACCAGTAGGTTATGTTAATACTGCAGAATCAGTAATAGACTTAACTTGACCCTGCTTATATTCAGGTTATATTGATTAATGGAATAACATTAAGAGCTTTCATTATAAAAAGCCAAAATAATAATAGAGGATTTCACGATGGTACTATTGAATAAAAAACTCCCCCAAAAACTCACCTTAATTTCTTTCGGAATATTGTTTTCTAGTAGCCAATTAATGGCGGCAACAGATTTAACTGCCCAAGAAAAATATCTTAAAGCAAGAGTTAAAAATATTGAAAAAAACATGGATCACTCAAACCATATCGAGCCAATTGATAAAAGCTTAGACTTTCATGGGGTGTTTTACGGGTATCTGCCATGTACTGACTGCAATGGAGTCAAATCCACACTATCACTTAAACAAAAAAATAATTACTTGTTAGTCACGCAACCAGCTAAAGAATCTTCTAAAGAAACTTACGAAAAAGGCAAATACGAATGGAATGAACAGACTCACAAAGTCATATTGACTTCTAAGGACAACATTAATAAACGCCAATATGACATAAAAGATGAAGGTACACTGATTTTATTAAATTCAGATGGTTCACCCATGTCAAAAGGTAAATCTGAAGAATATACTTTACACAGAAGTGATAGCGCGAAAACTCGAGAAGTGCACATCCATTAATTTAACAAACCTATAAAGTAAAAAGCCTTGAGTGTTAAATTTTCTCAAGGCTTTCTTTGTATGTTTATTTTTCAGTTAGTTTTGTAAAGTCTACAGTATTACGTATTAAACCAGTCAAATTATTGTGTTTTATCAATACTCCTTTTTGCTAAAACGTTTCTAGGTCGACCACTTCGCGGTTTATCATAGAGCGCATTTACACCATGCTCTTCCCAACCTCTTAGCCAGCGAGTTGTCGTCTGCCGACACACGCTAAAAACCGTTGATAGTTCTTGCACACCCAAGCCCTCATAGCTTAATAAAATAGCATGAGCCCTTACTCTAGACTGATAATTTGGATGACTTCTTTTCATTTTCTCAAGAATTGATTTATCTTCTGCTGAAATTGTTTTTACTTGTCTCATAATTAATAATCTTCCCAAATATAACTTGAATTCTCCCTAAATTCAATAAAATCTTCTGACCCAACAGTGCAGAACCTTAGTTTTAAAACTCCAAATTAATACTTAATAAATATCAGTCTATTTATAAAAACCATCGAAATAGCCAAATAAATATTTATGAAATAAAACCGCCTTAATAAAAAAAGTATATTAACTTTTAATCTTGTGACTAGAATACAATATTTCCAAAAAAAGTCTACTGATTTATTTGTTAAATTTACATTACAATCCCTATAAGTAAACACACCTAAACAAGAAGCAAGACAAGACATTGAAATTAAACACCAACTTTTAATCATGTCCATTTCCACAGAATAACGTACAGACCTGCCAAGGAATCACTAATTTTTGTTAAAAAATAAAAAATGTAACCTTAATAAAATATAGCGCAGAAGCATAAAAACTTGAACAATATTTAAAAAGCATAAAACTGAAAATTACGCTTATAGCGTAAAAAAGAAAAACCCAAGACGTTTAAAACGACTCGGGTTTGTAAGGGAATTTATAAATTAAAACAATGTAAACTAATAAACGTCTCTAACGTAACGTTTATCTTTTTTGAGCTGATTGACGTAATCAATCGCTTGTTGATCTGATAAATTACCGTGTTGAGCAATAACCTTATGTAAAGATTGATCAACATCTTTAGCCATACGATAAGCATCGCCACAGACAAAGAAATAACCACCCTGCTCTAACCATCGAAACAACTCTGCGCCTTGCTCAATCATGCGGTCTTGCACATAAATTTTAGCTTCTTGATCTCGAGAGAAAGCCAAGTCTAATCGGGTTAACAAACCAGAGGCCTGATAAGCTTCTAATTCATCACGATAGATATAATCGGTTTCTGCGTTTCTATCCCCAAAAAATAGCCAATTCTTGCCACTGGCTTTACGGAAATCTCTTTCCTGTAAAAAGGCTCTAAAGGGCGCAATACCAGTACCAGGACCTACCATAATCAT
>CAIVAH010000110.1 GCA_903903765.1 uncultured Methylococcaceae bacterium | reverse complement strand
TTAAATCCGCTAGGTAATTAATGAAATGTCTGACAGTAGAACCAGTACCAACGCCTACAATTGATACGTCTTTAACATAATGTAATGCAGCCTGGGCTACTTTTTGTTTTAATTCATCTTGTGTCATGATGTTTCCGTGTTAAATAAAGCATAATAAAATAAAAGTTGCATTTTACAGCCGATTTTTAAATCGTTTTAATATTTATTATATATTGGGGAATTAATAAAAGGAGTTGTAATATATTGTATATATCAATATGTTTAATTTTAGTATCGATTTTTGGGCTATGATGAAAAGAAATTAACCTAATTGAGCTAATTTCTTTTTGTAAAATATGGATGATAAAACTGATAAACCAATCATAACTGCCCCGATAAGTCCGGTAATAACTTCAGAAATCTCAATTTTCATACTTAATAACATAATAATTGCTAAAGATCCAATGGCGTAATGAGCGCCGTGTTCTAAAAAAACATATTCATCTAAAGTGCCTTTACGTACTAAATAGACAGTTAAACTTCTAACAAACATAGCCCCAATTGCTAAGCCTAGCATAATGATGATTACATCTTGGGTAATCGCGAATGCACCAATTACACCATCAAACGAGAATGAAGCATCTAAAACTTCTAAATATAAAAAACTCATGACGCTACCTTTTTTAATCGCATCTGATACGTCTTCGCCTTCTTCTTCATCTTCAAATAAAGCTGATAGGCTATCTACGATAACGTAAAGAATGACGCCGGCAATGCCAGCAACTAACGCTTTGAAACGTACCTCTTCAGGTAGCCAATTTTGACCAAATAACAAGATTCCAAGTGCCAATATAATTTCAATCGACTCTAGTTTTCCAAAATCTGATAGTTTTTTTTCTAGGTAACCTAACCAATGTAATTCTTTGCCTTCATCAAAGATAAAAGAGAAAAACACCATTAATAAAAACATGCCACCAAATGCTGCAATTTGCACATGTGATTCTTCAAGGTGGTGGGCATAAGTGGTTGGGTCATGTAAAGCCATGTTAGCAACGCCAATAAAATCAATACCTGTGGCAGCGTTAACAATTAAAATTGGAAATAATAAGCGCATCCCAAAAACAGCGATTAAAATACCCCAAGTTAAAAAGTATTGTTGCCAACGTTCATTCATGCGCTTTAATACGGATGCGTTCACAACCGCATTATCAAATGATAAACTCACTTCGAGTACACCTAAGATAAGCGCGATAAAAGCGCCCATGGCGCCACCCCAATAGAAGGCAATTGCTAAAGAAATGGTAGTAATGATAAAAGAAAGACGAAAATGCTGCATAAAGTACCTTATTAATGAGTGAATTTGTGTTGTACTGTAAAACTATTTAAGTGAAATTAAAGTAAATGAATAATAATGATGCATTTGTTAATGCGGCTCAACAGTTAATTGCAGCCGGTTGTTTTATTGATGGCAAAGGCTGGGTGCCAGCAACAAGTGGCAATTTTTCTATCAGACTACCTAATGGCAATATTGCGATTACCGTGTCGGGTAAGCATAAAGGCAGATTAGAGATAGACGATATTATGTTGATTGATGCAACAGCCCAACCATTGGATGGCAAAAAACCTTCTGCTGAAACGTTGCTACATACTTCACTATATAAGCATTATTCAGACATTCAGTCAATATTGCACCCTCATTCATTAAATGCAACGTTGGTTTCTAAAATTTATGAGACAGAAATTGTTTTAAAAGATTATGAATTGTTAAAAGCATTTAAGGGTATTGATACACACGACACTCAAATTGTAGTACCTATCTTCGCCAATGATCAAAATATTGCTCGATTAGCGGGGATAGTTGAAAATTATTTGCTTAGGAATAATAATTGTATTGCCTATATTATTGCAGGTCATGGCTTATATACTTGGGGACGCTCAGTGGATGAAACCTTGCGTTATCTTGAAGCTTTGGACTTTTTATTTGAATGTGAACTACGCCTACATGGAGTTAAAAATTAATGACTGCACTGACCATTTATCCAGATAATCAACCGCAAAAAGGTGAGCTTTTTAAAGATTTTACCAACATCCAAAATCAATTAAAGTACATTGGTGTGCAATTTGAGCAATGGAGTAGTGACTATGACTTGGCTGCTGACTCCGATCAGGCTTCTATATTGGCAGCCTATTCGACTTCAATAGATAAGTTAAAAGCTGAGTGTCATTTTCAATCCGTTGATGTCATGAAGTTAAACCCCGATCATCCTGATCGAGCGGTATTTAGACAAAAATTTTTAGCGGAACATATTCATGAAGACTTTGAAGTACGCTTCTTCGTAGAAGGTCGAGGTTTATTTTATTTGCATGCGCATAATAAAGTCTTTGCGGTGCTTTGTGAGCAGGGCGATTTAATCAGTGTACCGGCCAATACACCACATTGGTTTGATATGGGTGAGAATCCTATGTTTACCTGTATTCGATTATTTACTACCCCAGACGGTTGGGTGGCTAATTTTACAGGGAGTGAGATAGCGAATGACTTCCCTAGTTTTGATAATTATGTGGCTGCGCTAGCATGATTAAAGCGATTATTACTGATATAGAGGGTACGACTTCTTCCCTTTCTTTCGTTAAAGATGTGTTATTCCCTTATGCTAGAACGCATTTAGCAGACTATGTGCATGCACATGCGCAGGATGAAGCAATATTGACCGTGCAGGCCGATAGTTCGAAAGAGGTGGGTAAAGCACTCGATATTGAGCAATTGATAGATCAGTTGATTCAATGGATAGATGAAGATAAAAAAGTTACCCCGTTAAAATCTCTGCAAGGCTTAATATGGGAAGCGGGCTACTTGAAAGGTGATTTTAAAGGCCATCTATATCAAGATGCTATCGATAATCTCCAGCTTTGGCATACGCACGGTTTAAGTTTATACATCTATTCATCAGGGTCGGTATATGCGCAGAAATTATTGTTTGGGCATACCGAGTGCGGAAATTTAAATTCTTTATTTTCAGGCTATTTTGATACAAATATTGGAGGTAAAAGAGAGTCGACGTCTTATGCCAAAATAGTAGAGCAAATTGGTTTACCTGCAGAGCAATGCTTATTTTTGTCGGATATTAAAGAAGAATTAGATGCCGCAAAAATAGTTGGTATGCAAACTATCTGGTTAACAAGAGAGGGTGTTATCGATGCGAATAGTGAGCATCTCCAAGTGCTTAGTTTTGATTCCATCAAAATCTAAAATTATGAAAGATAGTTCCAGCGACATTACAATTAATAGGGTAGAGATGCAATATGGCAGACGTAAGCGCGAGTCCTAAAGAGTTATGGGCGTGGGCTTTTTATGATTTTGCTAATTCCGGTTACACGACGGTTGTGCAAACTACAATATTTAGCGCTTATTTTGTCGGAGTGGTTGCAGGTGCTTCTCAAGGTTTATCGCCGGGATTATCTACATTATTGTGGTCATTAGCTATCGGTTTGGCTAATTTCGTAGTGATGGTCAGTGGGCCATTGTTAGGTGCTTTGGCTGATCACTATGCATGTAAGAGATTATTTTTACTTATTTCTTCAATTGGCTGTATTGCCGCGACGGCATTGTTAGGTATGGTTGGGCCTGGTGATGTTTATTTGGGTATGGTGTTAGTGATTGTTTCTGCAATTATGTTCGCCTCAGGTGAAAATCTAATTGCGGCTTTTTTACCTGAGTTAGCGGCAGAAGAAAATAGAGGTAAATTATCTGGCTATGGTTGGGGCTTAGGTTATTTGGGTGGTTTATTAACGCTAGGGCTTTGCTTGGTTTATATTATGTGGGCTAAACAACATGGTTTGACAGAAACTCATTATGTGCCCGTTTCATTATTGATTACGGCCAGTATTTTTGCTTTGAGTGCAACTCCTACCTTTATTTGGCTTAAAGAGCGTGCTTTACCAGTTGTTTGGGATAAACATCAATCAAGTTTTAAATTGAGTTTGGGGCGTTTGCAGCATACCTTTAAAGAAGCGACCCGCTTTCAAGATTTAATATGGTTTTTAGTAACGTTGAGTATTTATCAATCTGGAGTAAGCACCGTAATAGTGTTAGCGGCTATTTATGCTCGGGAAGTGATGGGATTTGATACCCAATCATTAATTATGTTAATTATGGTGGTCAATGTAACCGCTGGAGTAGGAGCTTTAATATGTGGGCATGTTCAAGATAAAATGGGTTCTGTACCTACCTTGACAATTACATTGGTGATATGGATAGCAGCGATTATGCTTGCTATTAAAGCTACAAGGTCTGCGGATATGTGGATAGTTGGTAACGTAATTGGCTTAGCAATGGGAGCCAGTCAATCTATAGGTCGAGCCTTAGTGAGTAAGTTTTCTCCCGCTGATAGAGCGGGTGAGTTTTTAGGCTTATGGGGTTTGGTTAATCGGTTATCGGCGATTATAGGACCTTTGACGTATGGATTGATTAACTATTTAAGTAATGGTGATCATCGTTTATCTCTAATGTCCACTTTGGTGTTTTTTATTTTGGGTTTATTGTTTTTAACTAAAGTAAAAGAAGCTCGGGGCAAAGCAGCCGCATTAGCTACCTAAATAACTTTAAAGCTAATTATTGTCTTTCGTTAGATACTGCATAGGTTTTATTGGTCTTTTTAGCGCCAGGGCAGGCAATACTAATGCGTTGGATAGGGTTATCTAATTTAAGTGCGGTTAATTGCCCACCCCATAAACAACCCGTATCAATGGCATAACAGTTTGGTCCTTCGTAATAACCTAATGTTGACCAATGTCCAAAGATGATGCGCATATCGGTATTTTTTCGTTTGGGTGCTTCAAACCAAGGTATTAACGTTTTGGGTTGGGATCCTAATGGACCACTATTAGCAAAGTCTAGACGTCCATTCATATCGCAATAGCGCATGCGCGTAAAGCAGTTAATAATAAATCTTAATTTAGCGTAGCCTTTTAAATTACTAGACCAAAGATTAGGCTTATTACCATACATGTGTTTTAGAAATAATGCGTAGTCATCACTTCTTAGGGTTTTCTCTACAAGATTTGCCATTTTTTTCGTGGTTTTGAAATTCCATTGAGGAGGTAAACCTGCATGTAATAAACAGAAATCTTCGTTATGATGAAATAATGCCTGATGTCTAAGCCAATGGATTAATTCATCTCGATCCGGGGCTTCAAGCACGGGGTAAAGCGTATTTTTTTTATCGGCAACTTTAGGCAAGCAAGAGGCTGCTAATAAGTGCATATCGTGATTACCAAGTACGGTGACCGCAGAATTTCCAAGTGACTTAACGAAACGTAAGGTTTCTAAGGATTTAGGGCCCCTATTAACTAGATCCCCAGCAAACCAAAGTTGATCAGAGCTCGCATTAAATGAAATAGTATCTAAAAGCCGTAACAAATCATCATAACAGCCTTGTATATCGCCAATTGCATAGATAGACATTTAATTAGTGTAAGGTCCTAGGAATAGACAAAGTAAATTTTGGTATAGTAGCATTAAAGTTTTCGCCTTCATCCGGTTGCATGGTATAGAGACCTTGCATGGTACCAACGGCAGTTTCTATAATGGCACCACTGGTATAACGGAATGAATCTCCTGGTTTAAGATAAGGTTGCTTGCCTATAACACCATCTCCGCTAACTTCTTGCAATTTGCCATTAGAATCGGTTATTAGCCAATAACGGTGCAGCAATTTTGCGGGCATAGAGCCTTGATTCGTAATGGTAATGGTGTAGGCAAAAACATATTTATTTTGTTCTGGTACAGATTGTTCGGCAATAAAATAGGGCGTTGCTTCAACTATAATTTTGTTTTTCTCAGTCATTATTGGATGATATATAAATAAATATAGATTTTTTTCATGATTATTTCATCTTAACTTAATGGTAAACGCAAGCAGGTATTTTGATGTAACCATTAAGCTCATAAAAACTATTACAATTTACATTTATTAGGACAAGACAGTGCGTATTCATATTTTAGGTATTTGCGGAACTTTTATGGGAGGTCTGGCTGTTATTGCTAGACAAATGGGTTATGAAGTGAGTGGCTCGGATCAAAACGTTTATCCGCCCATGAGTACTCAATTAGAAGAGCAAGGTATTGAGTTAATGAAAGGATATCGGGTTGAGAATTTGGATAGTAATCCAGATTTAGTGATTATAGGTAATGCTTTATCTCGAGGTAATCCGGAGGTTGAAGAAGTTTTAAATAGAGGGTTAAGTTATGTATCTGGCCCGCAATGGCTAGCAGAGCATGTTTTGCATGATAAGTGGGTTTTAGGTGTGGCGGGTACTCACGGTAAAACGACTACATCTAGTATGTTGAGTTGGATTCTAGAGCATCAGGGATTTAATCCGGGATTTTTGATTGGCGGTATCCCCTTAAATTTTGGTATTTCTGCGCGTTTAGATGGGGGTGCAGAAAATAAATCCGGTTTCTTTGTGATAGAAGCGGATGAATATGATTCAGCTTTTTTTGATAAACGATCAAAGTTTGTACATTATCGTCCGCGCACGGCCATTTTAAATAATTTGGAATTTGATCACGCAGATATTTTTCCAGATCTTGAGGCTATTAAACGTCAATTCCATCATTTGGTTAGAACAATTCCTAGTGAGGGTTTAATTATTAGTCCAGAATCGGATGTTAATATCAATGATGTACTGGCTATCGGATGTTGGACACCAGTAGAAAATACTTCAATTGATGGTGCAGCCACTTGGAATGCAAATTTATTAAAAGCAGATGGAAGTCAATTTTCTGTGCTATTTGAAGGTAATGAGCAAGGAATTGTCGATTGGGCATTAACCGGAGCACATAATGTCTATAACGCTTTATCAGCGATTACTGCGGCAAATCATATTGGTATACTGCCTAAAGATGCCATTGCAGCTTTGGGGCAGTTTGTTAATGTAAAACGCCGAATGGAGGTTTTGGCGACTATCAAGGGAGTAACGATTTATGATGACTTTGCTCATCATCCAACTGCTATTGCTACCACATTAGATGGTTTACGTAAGCAAGTGGGTAACGCGCGTATTGTCGCAGTTGTAGAGCCTAGATCAAATACCATGCGATTAGGTATTCATACTGAAACCTTAGCAAAATCTTTAGCACAAGCTGATTTAGCGATTATGTATCAACCGCAAAATTTGGATTGGGATTTGAGTAAACTAACGCAGTATGCTGATAATATAGAAATTTATCAGTCGATCGATGCCATTATTGCAAAGTTGAAGGTAGAAGCCTGTACTGGCGGCCATTTTGTGTTAATGAGTAACGGTGGTTTCGGGGGGATTTATCAACGCTTACTGGATGAGTTGTAAGTACGGGTTTGCTACGGTTTTCTCAAACAGCACCTTCGTGTATTATGTTGCTCTACAATTTTGCCTCAAAGTGTCAATGATTTTACTGGCCGCTGAGTACTTTACCGTATAAGACTAACTGTTATGAAGATACTCAATTTATATTTCAAAAACATCAATTCTTTAGAAGGCGAAAGTCAAGTCGATTTCCAACAAGCGCCTTTTTCTGATACTGGAGTTTTTGCAATTACTGGCCCCAACGGTTCAGGTAAATCTAGTATTTTAGATGTGATTACGTTAGGTTTATATGGTGAAACATTTCGTTTTAATAGACCATCTAATTTTGTAATGACGCAGCATACAGCAGAATCTTTTGCGGTCGTTGAGTTCGCAGTTGATGGTGAAAGGTATAAATCAGGTTGGTTTATAGAGCGAGCTAATGGAAGCGCAGATGGTCAATTATTAGCTCCGCAAATGCAGTTGGTACGTATGTCTGATGAGCAAGTGTTGGCGGATACTCCTCAGCAAGTTTGTCAAAAAATAACTGAAGTTACGGGGATGAATTTTCGTAACTTCACGCGATCTATCATGTTGGCGCAAGGTGATTTTTCAGCCTTTTTAAATGCGTTAGATAATGAGCGCATGGATATCTTAGAAAAGATTGTTAGTGCTGATATCTATACCGAGTATAAAAAAACTGTACTAGATAAGGCGATTTCTGTTCAGAAAGAGTTAGATTTATTAAGACAGCAATTGTTAACTATCCAGCCTATGACTCGCGAAAAGCAAGAGGCGAGTGAGCAAGATCTTAATGACTTTAAAGAGCAATTGCTAGATTTGCAATCTCAACAAGAATCACTGTTACAACAACAAGTTTTGGTAGTTAATATAGCTACTATTAAAAAGCAGATCGCCGAGCAGGAACATTATCTAGATAAAATACAGCATCAAATAGAAGATAATCAGCAAGGCCTAGAAAAAATTAAATTAGCTCAACAGGTGTTGATTTTTAAAGACGATATTGCTGAAGTCAAGCATAAAGATACGTTGATTGAGCAGGCAAAAGTAGATTTAAGTGCTTTAAGAGACGAACTTAATTTTTTAAGGCAGCAAGTCGCTCATGTAGAAGTTGCGCCAGAAAACGTAGTCAAACAATCATTTTATGAGCAGCAGAAAACTTTAGAAAATGTCAGGTTACAAATTGATCAATTGACTTTAAATAGACAGACAGAACTTGATCATTGGCAGTTATTATCTGAGCAATCAGTTCAAAAAGAACTGGCGTTTACCCAAGTGTCTGCTTGGTTAGATGAGCATCAATTAGATGAGGCTTTATTAACTCAATTGCCAGAAATTGGTAAATTAAAGAAATTAAGATCTGAGATTGCGAGTTTAAATAACCAACTGAAGAACTTTAATAAACAATCCCAAAAGACTTCGGCGGCTGTGCAAAACAATAGTACGGCACTCGCTAAACAGCAGGCTAAGCAGGCAGAATCAAAGGCTCAGATAGAATTAGATCAAAAAGAATTAATTGAATTATTACAGGGTAATACTCTTGAACATTTGGAATCTTTAAAACAAGATCAAAATGAACGTGTTAAGGATTTTCAAATTCTTTATAACCTCGCTTTAAAGCATGAAAAATTGGCAGGTAAAGCGGGTTTATTTAGCTGGCTTAAACCTAAAGAAGCACCAGAATATGATGCGGATGAATTAACGCTAGAGCTAGAAAAACTTCAGCAAGATTTTAAACGCGAAGAAAATATTAAAACCACTTTAGAAACGACAATTATCTATGAAGGTCTTTTAAAAAAGTTGACGCCAGATCGTGTTCATTTAGTGCATGGTAAGCCCTGTGCCTTATGTGGAGCTTTACAACATCCTTATGCAAAATTCCCACCGATTATTAGTAATTCTAAGCAGGCTTTAGTCGATCAAAAAGCCAAAATTCGTCAGCTTAAGGAAATAATCAGTCAGGTTAATTTTAAGATTAACGCGGCTCGAAGAAATAGTGCTAATAATACCGCTAAGCAAACTGAATCAGCGCAATTAAGGGCTCAGTGGTTGAATCAAGTTAATCGACTTAATTGTGCGAGCAAAGAATTGACTATTAATAATATTAGTCTGATGAAACTTTTGTTACAACAAGCCAGTGAAGAGTTAACGGAAATTTCTGATCTTATCGCTAAAATTAGTGCTAAACAGATTGCCATTGCAAAAAATACGGCTTTAATAGCAAAGGGTGAGCTGATTATTGAACAGTTGTTGGCTAATAAAGCTCAATTAGGCCCAGATGCCGAAAGTGTTTCAAAAGAACAGATTGAATTGCAGAATGTTTTGACGACCACCCAAGCACAGGAACAAGAGTTAACATCAAAAGTTGTCGTTCAATTAGCCATTTTTGGTGAAAAAATGCCAACTAAAGGTCAAGAAGATGCTTTGTTTGATAAGTTAAATTCGCGTCGTCAGGATTATCATACCTATAGTTATCGGCATAAATCTTTAATTGAAGAACGTCAGGTCTTGCAAGAAAAGCAAGAGGTTTGTCAGCAAGAAATTGCTCGTTGTAATGATCAGATGGAACAATTTTCAATACAGTTGCAAGCACAAGAAGCTATTGGCCTACATCTAGGTTTAATAGAAAAACAAAAGTTGATAAGCGAACAAGAGCAACTTTTAACTAATTTAGAAAGTGCTTTGGTACAGTTGCAACAAACTATTCAAGAAAAAGTAGCAAAGACCTCATTTAGTAGTTTGCAGGAAATTAGCAAAGTGCTGGAGTTTATGGAAAATCAATCAGAAATAGAGCGTCAACAAGCAGGTTTAGCTCAGCAATTGCAGGAAAAAAACCAAGAAATAACAAATTTACAAGTACAGTTAGATGAGGCTTATGTAGCATCTGCAGATAGTGAATTAAACTCATTAGAACTTGAACAAGCTATAAAAAATCAAACCGAAAAAATGACTATTGTTCGGATGGAAGTTGAACATTTAGAGCGTTTGTTAGATGAGCATGCTCACAATCAAGAGACTCATGCCGATGTCTCAGAGCGTTTACAGCAATTAGAATTGGCAGCTAAAACCTATATTGCCGATGCGGCTTTAATTAATGCTGAAAATGGCATGGCTTTTAGAAGGCGCGTACAAACCCAATTGGCTGATCAATTGTTGTCACAAACTAATGCGATTTTAGAGAAAATTAGTGGGCGTTATTATTTACGCCAAGCTCATAGTGAACAAGGTTTAGCGCTAGAAATTGAAGATACTTATCAAGCTAATGTAAGACGCCAACCTAAAACACTATCTGGTGGTGAGAGTTTTGTGGTTAGTTTAGCGCTGGCACTAGGCTTATCAGAATTAGCTAATAATGGCCGATCTGTTGATTCATTATTCTTGGATGAAGGCTTCGGTAACCTAGATGCAGATGCGCTTTATACTGTGATTAGCACCTTAGAAAATCTACACACCCATGGCAAAACTGTGGGCGTTATCTCCCATGTTGAAGCGGTACATAAACGCTTTAAGGCTCAGTTACAAGTGGTTAAAAAACCCAATGGTTTGGGTGAAATAAGACAAGCTTCTTAAAAAATTATTAGCAGTTGTTGTAACTGTTGACAATGCTATAAGTATGCTTAATAAGCTACAATAGCTTATAAAAACAAGCCCTATTTGCTTCACCGAGTTCAACGATGCGTTTATCTGCTTTAAAATCACTGTTATTTATCATTTGCTTAGCCTTGCATTTATCAGGTTGCGCTAGTTTTGGCAAAGGGGTTGCCGAAGCTGTTTTAGAAAAAACTAACACAGAGGATACTCGAGTCTGTCAGGTGCGGGGTAAGCCTATCTTAGGGATTTCAACGGATTTAGAGGATACTAAAGGCAAAACAAAAGTATTAATGGTGCATGGGGTGGGTAATCACTTGCCAGGTTATGCAACGGAGTTTTTAGATAAATTGTCTAAGGAGCTTAAGTTAACGGCTAAAGCGTCTCGATATAAAGACATTCAGTTAATGTCTTTTAGTGATCCTGATAAAAAGTTAGGTAATTTAAGAGTTTCGCGTTTGCAAAATCACGAGGCTACTAAGGACATGTGGTTTTATGAGTTAACATGGTCAGAAATAACTAAAGATCAAAAAGCCTTGTTAGCGTTTGATAATTCCGGAGAATATTCATATCGTCGTGCTGAAGTTAACGATATGCTAAAAAAATTCAGTAATGATACGGGTCCTGATCCTATTATATATTTAGGCGAAAGTAGAGATTTAATTTTAAGATCTTTTGCGCAAGCCGTCTGTTGGATGAGTAAAGACAGTTGGGATGAATTACCTAAAGAAGGTCGGCATGGTTGTGATTTTAACCATGGTTTAAATGAGAATTTTAAACAGGACTCTTTAGTATTTGTATCGCATAGTTTAGGGAGTCGTATCACGATTGATGGTATAACCCGCATGGTCTCTCTGTTAGAGCAGCCTGATAAAAAATCTACGTTACGCACTATCAATAAAGCTAAAAGAGAAGCCTTGCAAAATAAGCATGTGCAAATATTTATGTTGTCTAATCAACTTCCTATGTTGCAATTAGGCAGAGAATTGCCAGAAGTGATTGGGCAGCAAGCAGATTATTGCCAGGCAGGGGGGGCAAAATATAGTTCACGAATGTTTAATGAAACAGATATTGTCGCGTTTAGTGACCCTAATGATCTTTTAAGTTACGCCATTCCGCATGATTTTAGTGAAAAGTATTTGGACTCAAGACTGTGTAGCCATGTGACTAATATCAATATTAATATTGCTAAGGTATTTGATGCCTTTGGTATAGGTAAAATTGCTAATCCCTTAGAAGCGCACGTAGGGTATGCAAAAGATGATCGCGTTGTCGCGTTAATTGCTGATGGTATAGGAAATGATCACACGGATCCGATTATAAAAGACAAATGCGAGTGGACAGAAATAACCGAATAGACACCAAGTGGTTTAAATTTTAACTGCAATTAGACAAGCAAAATTAAACCACTGAAAATAGGTGCCGATGCGACCAAAGCCCGCTCTTTCTAATAATTCGTAGTTTTCATCTAAACGATAGGGGATTAAAACATTCTCTAGAGCTTCGCGTTTACGCTGATTTTCTATATCCGTGTAGTGACTCTGAGAGGTTTTAAATTGCAGATAATGGTCAATATATAAGCGATTTAAGACAGGATCATTCACCAAAATTTTTTCTGATAATAAAATAATGCCACCGGGCTTTAAAGCCTTAAAAATCGCCTTAAGTAAGGCTTCTCTGCCTATCGGCCTAACAAACTGTAACGTCCAGTTTAAAATTATAATATCGCAGTCAGGTAGGGGTGGTAAGGCGCTTAAATCAGCTGTAATTAAAGAAACTCTACCACTATTAATTTGCGTACTAAGTTTGTCACGCGCCTTATCCAACATGGATTCTGAATTGTCGTAACCAATAAAACGCGTGCTTTCAGGGCATTTAGGATGTTGACTGAGATGATCAATCGTAGTGCCCGTTGAGCAGCCTAAATCACACACAATACCGCCCGTTTCAGGCAAAAAATCCATGATAAGATCCGCTTGAATGCGTTGCACTTCATTATAAAAAGGCACGCTTCTGG
>CAIVAH010000109.1 GCA_903903765.1 uncultured Methylococcaceae bacterium | reverse complement strand
GTATTTTTATCATTTTGACTTTTACAAGAAAAACATAGAAAAAAGACAAAAATTATTTTAATGTATAGTATTGGCGTTTTATGCGTCATCAGATAAGGGAAACAACAAATAAGTTATTATGTGCCATATTCTATCAATTAATTCAGAACGCTCTGACGCAGCTCCAACAATGAAACTGAGTGCAACAGCAAACCATGCTAATAAAATCCAACCAATCGCAGCAGTCAATATATCTGCAGGAGCGTCCATCCATCCTAAAAAAGTAAAAATTACCGTTAATAATATACATGATGCAGTTGCACCCGCTATCTCCAGCAGGAATCTTGCCGCAAACAGATCAAAGACTTTAACGTGCCGGTGATAAAGTAAACTAAGATTTACTTCTATTGATTTAACAGCCCGATTACTACAGTTACGCCAAAGTAAAATTGATGAGTAACCCGTAACAGCAAAACCAGTAATAGATAGACCTGTTCCATGAGTTGCGTTGATAAGTGTCCAAAGTGTTGTTACGCCCAATGTAAACAACATAGGTTCTAAAAACAACCAAAGAAAGCCGATATTATGACGCCCATAACGCGTTATCATTTCACGCACGAGTAATGCACCTATAACACGAACCTGAATTTTAAAGCCATTCTTTAGTGCATTAGTTTTTTGATTCATAAAAACCTAATCATTATGCTCTCGCACTCCTGCGAGCAAAATAGAAAGAACTCCCCAAGCAATCATTCCCATTATAAAACTAGTTAAAATGCCTCTTAACCTTCTTGGAGCCATCGCTTTATCAGGTTTGCGGGGTTGGACAATTCTTTCTAAATACAATTGCTTGCGCATCGCTTCATTTCTGGCTATTTCTAATGAAGCTAAAGTACTCGCTAATTGTTTATCAGCAAATTCTCTTTCTAAAGCTAAGCGCTGATATTGCGCGGCTTTTTTTGCTAACGATTGGTCACCACCCACTACCTGTTTGGTTTGTATTGCTATTTCTGCTTCTAAACTTTTGACTTGTAGCTCTAATGAGGGTATTTGCGGATTATGTTTAGCAAACGTCTGCAATTGAACTAATTTTGCTTGTGCTGTAATAAGTTCATTTTGTAATTTGACTACTTGCTCCAATTCAACACCAGATTGTTTCTCTGGATCAACTACGCCTTTTTGATTTCTATAATTTGAAAGCGCCAATGCAGCTGCCTTTGCTTTTTCTTCGGCAATGTTAACCTCTTTAGTAGCAAAACCAATCATATCAGATTTAGCTACTTCATTTAATTTATTAACCAATGACTCGCTGATATGTATTAATTGTTCATTAATTTTATAGGCATCTTCTGCCGTGTAACTTTTTATTATTAAGGTTGTAATAGATGAATCTGAATCTAAATCTATTTCTACAAGATTTAAATAGTATTGGTATAACGCCTCAAAACTAGTATCCCAAAATGTTAAACCCGCAAATCGATTAAATATATCCACTGTATTACTGGAATAAACCTCTTGAATACTAAGCTTATCATTCAGTAAATTTAATGCATCTCTAGAAAGCATGTAATCTTTTACTGTGTAAGAATCATCTTGCGAACTAGAAAAACCAGTACCTTTTAAAAAAGAACTAAACGGAGAGGAACTTTGTTTATCAGGACTACGCACCACGAAGCGTGATTCTGATATATAAACATCAGAAGCAATAAACCCAAAGTAGATAATTGATAATAGCGTGGGTATGACGACAGTTGAAATAAACAACCAATTGATTTTTCTAACTTTAATAGATGTATTCACAGATCGACTTAAATAGTTATACAAAAATTTATACTTTAATAATGACGATACTTATCATTATCACAAAGATAACGTTTTTATATAATACTACGAAATAACCTATATTTCATTATTTAAGATATTCTTCTTTGATGGACTTTATTCAAAAGTTGCACTTTTACATCTCTTTAGCTGTTTATTGGCAGACTGATTCTTTGTAAAAGTGCGAATGTGTTAACTTAAGGTACTAAATGCTCAACAGGATTTGAGAAATTATATAAATCCAATTTATTAGCTTCCGTGCTGGTTGCTGTGGCTTTAAAAATATATTTTGTTTCATGATCTAAACCCATTAAGGTCCCTTTAGTACCAGAGACTGTTCTACTGCGCCATTCAGCACTATCGGCTGGCGCAGGCAAGATAGAATATAGCAAAATATAACTGGTGGCTTTATGGACAGGACTAATTTCATAATTGACTTCACCTGGATTATTTCCAAAATGAATTAATAAATTAGGTGCTTCTAAAATGCCTATCGGGGCGTGTATTTTTGATAAGGTAAATCCAGAACTCTCCAACTTAACCACATCATAATCACTGATTAGGTTTACATAATTGGCTAAGACACTTAAAGCGCTTTCTAACTTTGTTCGACAAGCATTTTTATTAGCGGTATCTTCTTTGCTGCCATCTATCGATTTAACTAAAGCGGCAATATAGAGTGTTATTAAACCTTGCACTATGGCTAAGGTCGGCTGAGGCGTTGTAAAATTAGGATTTGAAGTCATATCTAGAATTATTTTTTGCGCAAAACTAGCAAATTCATTATCTTTGATATGGGCAGAACTAATCAGTACTTTTTGTTTCATAAATCCCTCGAATTGCCCAAATGGGGCGTGATAAGTTTGAAATCATTTCAAAATGAGCGTAACAGGCAGATGAGTTTAAATGTTACCAGGCTAGTATAGCGTTTAATTGAATAATAACACTATAAATTATAAGTTTTTTGCGAGGGGGCTTTGGCGATAACGGGAATATTGATTGCAAGCAGTTGTTTTTAATATCTAAATTTAATTATAACTTCTTTACTTTTAACAATATATTTTTATATTTACGCATAATATGCTTATGTTTGCATAAATCCATCTTATAGGTAGCACAAACATAATATAGATTGATGCGAACACTACATAAACTAACTTCAAGTCCCTATGGTTTAAGATTATTCTTCTATTATCTATGCCTAATATCTTATCTATAAACACTGATATTCTGGTATTTAATTTAAGTCGTAGATTGGGCATTCTATACAAAGCTTAGTTTATGAAATAAAACATAAGAATTACCCTAAAGATTACCTTGATTTTTTAAAAAAGACTGTCTTATTTCTGTAATCAAATCAATAAACAACCTATGTTAGAATCGGAAGAAAATTTTCTATGACTATTAGTAAACCGGATTAAAACCTAACTAAAATTATAACTATAAAAACAATAACAATTTTCTACAATTTCACAAGGAATTTTTATGCCTACTTTATCTACTTATACAGTTGCTGCCGCATTAGATTATAAAAAAACAACCCCCATAAAAATTAGTGACACAGGTACCAAAATTGCCGCTAAATTTGATGAATTAAAAGCAATTTCCACAAAAATCTCTAACATTACTGCCAGTACGCCGTTAACGATTAGCCTAGCTCAATACACTAAAGATAAGCTGATTATTTCTAAAATAACCACCGCTTCAAATGTTACTGTTACTAATGTAACTCCAAGTTCTATTGGAGATGTATTAAAAAACGCTAAATATTTAGATAATATCGTTGTTACAACCACCTATAGCGACATTAATAAAACCAAAACCACTATTAATAACGCTATTACTGCAGCGAACAGCGCTATCAAAATCACAGGATTTATCATAAAAGATAGCTTTGCGAATGTTACTAAAAATATTGATCAAATTAATAATTTAGGCACCCAATTATTTAATATTAGCTTAACTGATGCCAAGCCATCGGCCTTAACATTTAAATTAACTGCAGGGCAGTTTGTTAAAGACCAAAAAGCCGTAGATTTTATTTTAAAACAAGGCCCGATATTATCTGTATCTGATACGGCTAGTAATATTGCTACTAATATTGATAAATTAAATTCTTTTGCCAGCAAAATAGGCGGTGGCATTGTTATCACTAACTCTGCACTGCCATTAAGTATTTCTGCTAGCCAATTAACGAAAGATACTGCGGCATTAAGTTTAATAAAAGGCACTTATTCTATTGAGATAACTAAAGCACCCGCTTCTTTTGATCCTTCAACTAAATATGCTGGTAAAATCACTTCTATTGCTGTATTGGATACGTCCGCAAATATCAGTAAAAACTTTTCCGCTCTTAACCACTTGGGTGTTAAATTAAAAACTATTGATATATCTGATGTTAACAATCCATTAAAATTAACTTTTAATCAATTAATAAATGACCAGAGCATCACTAGTATTTTATCCAAAATACAATCCGCTTATTCTTTAAGCGTAAATGACGCAAGTATCGCAAATATTACTAAAATCACCGCGAATAAATTTGTCACTTATGCGACTAACACTGACGTTTATCTTGTTGATACCGCAGAGCATGTTAAAAGCAGCCTTACAAATCTAGAAAAAATATTTAATACTTCAAACCTTATTACGCTAAAAGGGATTGTATTAACCGATTCAAAAGCGCCTACTTTTAGCTTAACTTCTTCGCAATATACTGATAATTTAGATGTCTTAAAGTTAATAACCAGTCCTTATTCTTTAAAAATAAGCGGCGTTATTACCGATGACTTAACGACGGTATTAAAAGACCCGCATGTTACGTCTATTGCTATTAGTGATACGGCGGATAGTGTTAGCGCTGCTTTTGATAAACTTAATGCTAATGCCAGCAAAATTAC
>CAIVAH010000108.1 GCA_903903765.1 uncultured Methylococcaceae bacterium | reverse complement strand
TTAAAGAAATACTGAATGATACAAAATCGAATAGCACTTTAATAATTTTCATAGCGATTCCTGCGTAAATTAAAAGGTTGTCACGCAGTTACATTAACTGATAAATTTATAAATAGATATAAGTATATGAAAATAAATACAAACTGCAACTTCTGCAGTTTTAAAACTGCAGAAATGAAACCCCCGCAACATTACATTTACATTTCATTTATTGATAAATGATGACATGTACAAAAAAAACAGTTATCTTTACCTTAATTTAACGGGCCCCTAAAACCAGCCCCCCCTCTAACACAAAAACATTAATACAACAAGCTATGTGCGGAATTGCGGGTATCTATAACTATTCAAACAACACTCCTTTAGTCGATGTATCAGAATTAACCCGCATAAAAGATTACATGGCAGCCCGTGGGCCAGATGGTAAAGGCTTATGGGTATCAGAAAATAAACGCTGCGGTTTAGCGCATCGACGCTTAGCCATTATCGACTTAACAGAAGCTGGCCACCAACCCATGTCCACCCCTGATGGGCAATTCCACATCAGTTTTAATGGCGAAATATATAACTACCCCCAATTAAAAGCCGAACTAGAACAAAAAGGCCACCGTTTTAAATCCCAATGTGACACAGAAGTATTACTACACTTATATCAAGAACACGGTGCAGACATGCTCTATAAACTGCGCGGCATGTTTGCATTTGCGATCTGGGATGAACAAGACCAAAAACTATTCTTAGCCCGAGACCACTTTGGTATCAAACCTTTGTACATCGCCAACAATGGCAAAAGCATCCGCTTTGCCTCACAAGTCAAAGCCTTACTGGCTGGCGGCCAAATTAATACCACACCAGAACCCGCCGGCTTAGTGGGCTTTTATTTGTGGGGCTCTATACCCGAACCCTTCACCCGCTACCAAGGCATCCGCGCCCTACCCGCTGGTAGCTATTTAACTATCGATGCCAAAGGCCATAGCCAACAACACAGCTACTTTGACCTTAACCAAGCCTTAAGAGCACCAGAAACACCGTTAACACCACTCAGTAAAAATGAAGCCCTAGAACAATTACACCTTGCGCTGGCCGACACTGTAAAGCAGCATTTAATAGCTGATGTACCCGTAGGCATTTTTTTATCCGCAGGCTTAGACTCAACCACCCTACTAGCCCTGGCATCAGAAGTGAGCAGCGACCCACTGCACACCCTCACCTTAGGCTTTAACGAATACAAAAACACAGCGCATGATGAAAGTATTTTAGCCCAACATGTCGCCGAGCATTATCAAAGCCAACACCAAACCTTATGGGTACAACAAGCTGACTTTGCTACAGAACGGGAAGCCTTATTACATGCGATGGATCAACCGTCTATCGATGGCGTTAATACTTACTTTGTGTGTAAAGCCGCTAAAGAAACTGGTTTAAAAGTAGCTCTATCAGGTGTAGGAGGAGATGAACTGTTTGGTGGTTATCCATCTTTTAACGAACTGCCTAAACTCGTAAAATCCTTAAAACCTTTTAGCATAATACCCGGCTTAGGCAAAGGATTTAGACTGGTTAGTGCACCTATTTTAAAACACTACACTTCACCCAAATATGCGGGATTATTTGAATACGGATCAAATTACGAAGGCGCCTATTTACTAAGACGCGGCTTATATATGCCATGGGAATTACCGCAAGTGTTAGACACAGAGACTATCAAACAAGGCTGGCAAGACTTAAACGGCCTTATTGCCGTAAAACAAACCCATAATGGCATTAAACAGACCCACTTAAAAGTTTCTGCCTTAGAAACTGCGTATTATCTACGTAACCAATTATTACGCGATACCGATTGGGCCAGCATGGCACATTCGTTAGAAGTACGCACACCCCTCATCGATATTGAACTATTTAAAGCGATCACTCAACTTGCATATACTGGTAACCCAGCCAATAAAATAGACATGGCCATTAGCCCCAATAAGCAACTCCCAAATGACATACTTAATAAACCTAAAAGTGGCTTTAGTATCCCCGTTACCGAATGGTTGAGAAATGATAAAGGCGAAAAAACAGAGCGCGGCTTAAGACCTTGGGCCAAAAAACTTATTAACGATGAAACAATTTAATAAAAAGGAAGACAAGTTACTTAAAAAATAGCTATAATCTGGTCAAACCACAAAAATACTGTTTTTGTTCTCGTGCTTGCTGATCTATACACAGTAAGTCGCTTGCGTATTTAAAGCTTGTTTTTGTAATTAACCTTAAACACAAAACTTATGAAAGCAGTCATATTAGCGGGTGGATTAGGCACCCGCATATCAGAAGACACCAATACCCGTCCCAAGCCCATGATAGAAATTGGTGGCAAACCCATTTTATGGCATATCCTTAAAACCTACTCGCATCATGGTATAAATGATTTTATTATCTGCTGTGGTTATAAAGGCTATGTAATTAAAGAATACTTTGCCAATTACTTTTTACACATGTCTGATATAACCTTTGACATGAGTAACAACAAAATGGAAGTGCATCAAAAAAATGCCGAACCCTGGAAAGTTACACTAGTAGATACCGGCGAAAGCACCATGACTGGCGGGCGCCTGAAGCGCGTAGCCGAACATATCAAAGACGAAGACGCCTTCTGCCTGGAAATGCACGGGTGCCGTCCTCTGGATTACATGGAGCGTGTTGGGTGGCTCGGCGAGGATGTCTGGTTCGCGCACGGCGTGTATCTCAACGACGACGAGCTGCGCCGCATGGCCGCGACAGGCACGGGCATCGCGCATTGTCCGACGTC
>CAIVAH010000107.1 GCA_903903765.1 uncultured Methylococcaceae bacterium | reverse complement strand
ATAACCGGCCTTGTCTTTGGGCTCTATTTTATCTATTTCCGACAGGGTGTCTTCCAAGGTGCCGCCGTAATCAAACGTGGTCTTATCTTGAAAGTAGAAGCGGTACCAAGGGGTCAATGGCACCAGTTTAATGTGTTGCTCTATTTTTTCACCGAACAGTTCAAATAGCTCGGCAAGCAAGAAAGGGGCGGTGATTACAGTTGGGCCAGCATCATGGGTGTAACCGTTGCGAACATATACTTGCGCGCGACCACCCAACATAGGGCTGCGGTCGATGACGGTGACTCGATAACCCTTTGCACGTAACCTAAGGGCAGCAGCAATGCCGCCAAATCCAGCGCCGATTACCACGGCTTGTTTAGTCTGTTTTTGCACTTTATGTGATCACTAGACCAGACTGATTAATAGTCATCTTTATGTTGCCCATTTAATTAGCCGCACGGTGGCAGCCTAGTTTATTAATGTTGATTATGCATTGGGCGATAAAATGGCTTGCATCATCCACTGCGAAGCCAAGGCAAGCTTAGCTGACATTCGTCAACCAGCTGCATTATTTTTGCATAGCACTTGGCTATTGAGCCAAAAAAATGTGGGCACGCATCATTTTGTGTTTAACAAAAAAATTCGTGCCCACATGCATGACTACTTTGTCTTGCTTACTATTTTTTTTCACTTTCAGATACAGCTACTGACCAAATGATTACACCGAATGCAATCTTGTTTAAAACGTCAGCAAGGTTGTAAACGATATTTAATGCTTTCATGCTGTCTGCAGGATCTGAACCGGTTAGGTAACCGAAGTAGTAACCTAGTGGGTAAATTGCCCAACCGATGGTCACAATCCATCTCATCAAACTAAATGCAGATTGCACATTTTTTGGCGCCTGACCGGCGTTAATTTTGCTGGCTTCGCCTGCAAAAATTTCCCAAAGAATGTAGAACCAACCTAGCATACCGATGATGAACGCTGGCATCACGGCTATGTAGCCTGCTTCACCGGCATAACCACCAACCAACATGACCAGAGTACCTATCATTAGACGCCAGAACACGCCTACTGGCACTTTAGCGATGGCTGCTAAGATTAAGTAGAACTCAATCATTAACAATGGCACCGTAATTAGCCAATCGATGTAGCGATATACGGTTGGAGTTGAGCCTGTTGCCACCCAAACGTCGCGCATGTAGAAATAATGCACCGCAGCAACAAGGGTAACCAAACCGGATACCGTTAATGATGTTTTCCATTTACCGGCAACGCGATCACGCTCAAGAAAAAAGAACGCGGTTGATGCAATCAACGCCATTGAGATTAGCCAAAACGAAATACCAACAAAATCGCTAGACTGAAGAATGGCAGCACCTTCAGCAAACGCAGGCAATGAGAGGCCCAATAAACCAGCTCCCGCTCCCAAACTAGTCTTACTTAAACGCTTTAAATCTTTAATCATTTATTTCTCCTAAAGAGTAATTTTGAGTTTTAGTTACAATTCATTAACTTTTACAGCATTCACACAATAAACCTAAAGTCGGCATTCCTTCAACCACAAACTATTTGTGGTTATATGTGCCATCTAGGCATTGCCTTTGAAGCCAACCCAGCCTTTTACAACATAAAGTGGCGCTTAGCATGACCAATAAAAAAGGAGCCTGACGGCTCCTTAATTTAACGATTGGCGCTATATGCACGCCCTGCCATTAACCGCATTTGCTCTCGCCGCAATTTAGGCAAGTCAAACAACCGTCCATGACGATGGCGGCTTTAGTATTGCACTTAGCACACAATTGCGCGCCCTTAGGGAAACCTTCGGCCGTCACTTCGTCGCCGGCTTTAGCGTGCTTTTCTAAGTACTCGGCTTTTTTCTCGTCCACCAGTTTTTGTTGATGTTGATCCAAACCGGCTTTTTTTAACATGCCAATTTCTTGCAAGTGCTGTTCCACCACTTCACCGATTTCGGCGACCAAGCTAGGCACAAATTTGCCGCCTTTTTTGAAGTAGCCACCACTGGGTTCAAACACACTTTTTAATTCTTCCACCAAGAAGGTTACGTCGCCGCCCTTACGGAACACGGCCGACATCACGCGCGTTAGCGCCACTATCCATTGAAAGTGCTCCATGTTTTTGGAGTTAATAAAAATCTCAAACGGACGACGGTGTTCTTGCGGCGTGTCTTCGTTCATGATCACGTCGTTAATGGTGATGTAAAGGGCGTGCTCGGTCACCGGTGTTTTAATTTTATACGTGTTGCCCACTAGCTTGTCTGGACGGCTAAGTGGCTCTCCCAATTGGACCACTTTGGTGGCGGCTTTGTGTGCTTCTAATTCTGCTGCTTTTACTTCTGCGTCTTTTTTATCTTGCTCGTTAACCAACGCGTAGCCGACGATTTTCTTTTCAATTTTAGTTGCCATGTTCTTATCCTCTTAATCGGTCTGTGTTCTAAAAATAGCGCTTAGAACTTACCGTAATAGCCTTCTTTAAGTGCGTCATACAGATTGGCCGCAGAGTGAATTTCGCCGTCGTACTCAATCTCTTCGTTGCCTTTCACTTCCAATTCCGTCCCGTCGTCCAAGGTGAATTTGTAGGTGGTGTTTTCCAAATCTTTTTCAGTCACCAACACGCCTTGGAATGCTTCTGGATTGAACCTAAAAGTAGTGCAACCTTTTAAGCCTTTGTCGTAGGCATACAAATAAATGTTTTTGAAATCTTCAAAATCGTAATCGGTAGGAACGTTAATGGTTTTAGAAATCGAACTGTCTATCCATTTTTGTGAAGCCGCTTGGATGTCCACGTGCGCTTTAGCTTGAATGGTAGAAGAGTCTAAAAAGTAGTCCGGTAATTTTTCGTCTTCTTGCTCACTGAACGGCATGGCCTTGGAATTAATCAATTCGCGGTAGGCCAACAATTCATATGAGAACACATCGACTTTCTCTTTGGATTTTTTGCCTTCACGGATCACGTTGCGAGCGTAATGGTGCGCAAACGATGGCTCAATACCGTTACTTGCGTTGTTAGCCAAGGACAACGAAATGGTGCCGGTAGGCGCAATCGAACTGTGATGCGTAAAGCGTGCCCCCTTAGTGGCAATTTGATTGCGCAAGCCTTCAGGAAACTGCTGCATGTAGCGGCTGTATTTGCCCAACAACACTTTACCGGCAATTTTGCTGCCGACTTTGATGCCGTCTGCGGCCATTTCTGGGCGCTTGGCTAACATGTCCGCGGTCACTTCAAACTTCTCTTCCATGATGGGCGCGGCGCCTTTTTCTGTTGCCAATTGCACGCCCACGTTCCAGCCTTCTTCGGCCATCACGCGCGTCACTTCGTCGGTGAATTTGAGTGAGTCTTCTT
>CAIVAH010000106.1 GCA_903903765.1 uncultured Methylococcaceae bacterium | reverse complement strand
TGAATATAAATATGTTTTCACTATTAAAATAAAGCTTGGTTTCAAGTATGAAGTGCAATATTAGTAACAGTTGGTTGAAAGGGTGATATGAAGTAGCAATATTGCTTTTTTGACCGGCCAGTCGAAATTGCACAGATGGACTACACACATATCTCCGAAGCAGAAAGATACCAGATTTACGCATTAAAAAAAGCAGGAATTAGTCAGAGTCAGAGTAAGATAGCACTGCAACTTAATCGTAATACCTCGACTATATCAAGGGAGTTAAGACGAAATAAAGGTTTGAAAGGATATCGTCTTAAACAAGCCCAACTAAAAGCAGTCACAAGAAATGCGATTATTGCTTATAAAATTCCTGATGAAACTTGGCAACGAGTGAAAGTAAATTATACGAGGAATGGAGTCCCGAACAAATTGGCCAGTATGTAAGTATTAGCCATGAAGAGATTTATCAATGGGTGTATCGAAATAAAGCTAAAGGTGGAGATCTATGGCAGCGATTACGTTGTCAGAAAAAATAGGAAGCGTTACGGTGCAATTGATAGGCGTGGCAGTTTGATTGATCGCAGATCCATTGATGATCGCCCAGACATTGTAGCAACAAGGCAGCGAGTGGGGGATTTGAAAGCAGATACTATTATTGGTAAAAGGCATAAGCAAGCTATAGTGAGTTTAGTAGAGCGTAAGTCTGGATTTACATTGATCAAAAAGTAGAACGTAACACATCTGAAGCGTTAAGTCAGACAATGATGGCGTTATTAAAGCCCTTTGAAAATAGAGTGCTAACGATCACATCAGATAATGGAAGAGAATTTGCGGGCCATAAAGAAGTGGCTCGAGCAGTTAATGCATATTTTTATTTGCCAACCCTATTCATCATGGGAACGTGGCAATAATGAAAACACGAATGGTATGATTAAGCAGTATGTCCCAAAAAACAGCGATTTTACGACCATAAACCATGAAATTCAAACAGCTATGAGGAAGTTAAATCACAGGCCAAGAAAAAAACTGGATTTAAAACTTCTCATGAAGTATTTTATGAAATAAAGGGTATTAAACTTCATTTTTGAAACCAAGAATTTATTATATGAATATTAATTGGGATTTAATTGATACAGTATTGTTGGATATGGATGGAACATTACTTGATCTTCGATTTGATAATTATTTTTGGCATGAAATAGTACCAACTAAATTTGCAAATAAACATGGAATTGGTATTGAAGAGGCGAATTTATATTTAAAACCATTGTTTAAAAAAATGGAAGGGTCTTTAAATTGGTATTGCTTAGATTATTGGACTAAAGAACTTGATATTGATATTTTACGTTTGAAACGAGATATAACTGAACATATCAAAGTTCTTCCTCATGTGTATGAGTTTTTAATTAAGCTTAATTATACATCTCGAAATGTATTGTTGGTTACAAATGCACACAGAGATAGCTTAAATCTTAAATTGGAGAAAACTAAAATCGATTTTTACTTTGATCAAATTATTAGTTCTCATGATTATGGAGTGCCAAAAGAAGATAATGTGTTCTGGCAAAAATTACAGCAAGATCATTTAATAGATTTAAACAAGACGATCTTATTTGATGATAGCTTAGCTGTTTTGGATGCTGCACAAAATTTTGGTATAAAAAATTTAATTTTTGTAAGTAAACCTGATAGTAGTTTGCCTTCGAACTTCACATCAAAATTTACATATATAGATGATTTTAGTGAGCTAATAAATCGTATTTGATTATTATTTTTTATTTAGGATAATTATACAAAATGAGTTGACTATTAAAACTTTCCAACTTATAGTCATATTTTTTAAATATCGGAGTTATAGAGTGAGCGATTCAGTTCTTCATGTTAGTGATAGTGAATTTAACGAGAAAGTTGTTAAAGCAAATGGACCAGTTCTTGTGGACTATTGGGCTGAATGGTGTGGGCCATGTAAAATGATAGCTCCCGTCTTAGATGCGGTGGCTCAGGAATATGAAGGAAAATTAACTATTGTAAAGATTAATATTGATGAAAATCCTCAAACGCCACAGTTTTATGGTGTTCGTGGTATTCCTACTCTTATGCTTTTTAAAAATGGTGAAGTAGAAGCTACTAAAGTTGGTGCGTTGTCAAAAGCTGAATTATCAAAATTTATTGATACTAATATTTAAAATAATGTGATCAGATTCGTTTCATTAATGGACGAATCTGAACAGTTAAGCTATAATCTCTTACTGCGATTTATATACGCATCAATATCATCGTTCAAAACAAAAATTCTGAAACCTCCCTATTGTTATTTGATATTTTATAAAAATATAAATAACGAATCTTTGAGTCACCTTTTATGAATCTTACCGAGTTAAAATTAAAACAAATCAGTGAAGTAATTGAAATTGCTGAATCTTTAGGGTTAGAAAATGTTGCGAGATCACGTAAGCAAGATTTAATATTTGCCATTTTAAAGAAACAAGCGAAAGCAGGCGATGACATATCCGGAGATGGTGTTCTTGAAATACTCCAAGATGGATTTGGTTTTTTAAGAACCCCAGGGTGTTCTTATTTAGCTGGTCCAGATGATATATATGTTTCACCAAGTCAAATAAGACGGTTTTCTCTTAAAACCGGTGATACCATAACAGGGAAGATTAGGCCACCTAAAGATAACGAACGTTATTTTGCTATGCTTAAGGTTGATCAAATAAACTTTGAGCCTCCTGAAAATACAAAAAATAAGATTACATTTTCAAATTTAACTCCTTTATTTGCTAAGCATAAATTTTCATTAGAACAGGGTAATGGTACTAGTGAAGATTTAACTGGACGTATAATTGATTTGATTGCACCAATTGGAAAAGGACAAAGAGGATTAATTGTTTCACCACCTAAAGCTGGTAAAACAATGATTTTACAAAGTTTAGCCCAAGCAATTGCAGAGCGTAATCCAGAATGTTATCTGATTGTCTTACTGATTGATGAGAGACCAGAAGAGGTAACTGAGATGGAGCGTTGTGTTCGTGGGGAAGTTATTTCAAGTACATTTGATGAGCCTGCAACTAGACATGTTCAAGTTGCTGAAATGGTAATTGAAAAAGCTCGTCGACTTGTTGAACACAAACACGATGTGGTTATTTTGTTAGATTCAATTACTAGACTTGCAAGGGCTTACAATACTGTTGTACCTTCTTCTGGTAAAATTTTAACGGGTGGTGTAGATGCAAATGCTTTAGAAAAACCGAAGCGTTTTTTTGGTGCTGCTAGAAACATTGAAGAAGGCGGAAGTTTAACAATTATTGCAACTGCATTAGTTGATACTGGGTCTAGGATGGACGAGGTTATATATGAAGAATTTAAAGGGACAGGTAATATGGAATTGCACCTAGATCGAAAAATTGCTGAAAAGCGAATTTATCCGGCTATTAATATTAATCGTTCAGGAACTCGAAGAGAAGAGTATTTAGTTGATTCTGATACACTTCAAAAAACATGGATTTTACGTAAAATACTTCAACCAATGGATGAGACAGCAGCATCTGAGTTTTTAATTGGAAAATTAAAAGACTTCAAAACGAATGCTGAGTTTTTTGATTCTATGAAACGTTAGAAAATTTTATGTTTGATATTTTTCCTTATTTGCATGCAATAATACTCGGTATAGTTGAAGGATTAACTGAATTTTTACCTGTATCATCAACTGGACATTTAATTCTTGTTGGGCAATTACTTGGCTTTAATGATGATAAAGGAAAAGTTTTTGAAATTGCCATTCAATTTGCGGCGATTTTGGCAGTGGTGTGTGAGTATAGGTCTCGTTTATTTTATATAGTAAAGGGCTTACGATCGGATGTTGTGTCTCAACGTTTAGCTGTAAATTTAATTATTGCTTTTATGCCAGCTGCAATTTTAGGATTTCTTTTTTTAAAACAAATTAAATATTATTTATTTAATCCATTTGTCGTAGCTTCAGCATTCATTTTAGGTGGTTTTTTAATAATATGGGCAGAGAAACGAGAGCATGTAGTGCATGCTGAGTCAGTTGAGGAATTAACTTGGCGAGATGCTTTAAAGGTAGGCTTTGCCCAAGCTTTAGCGATGATACCTGGAACTTCAAGATCGGGTGCAACAATTATAGGCGGATTGTTTTTTGGTTTATCACGTCGCGCAGCCACAGAGTTTTCATTTTTTCTTGCTATTCCTACAATGTTTGCTGCGACTTTATACGATATATATAAAAGTCGTCATTTATTTAGTATTGATGATTTAGCATTATTTGCCTTGGGTGGTATTGTATCTTTTATTAGTGCATTCATTGCTGTTAGAGGTTTGATACGTTTTATCAGTCGTCATGACTTTACAATATTTGCTTGGTATCGCATTATTTTTGGTTTTATTGTTTTAGTATCTGCACAAATGGGTTGGGTTAATTGGGATAATTATTAGATTGTGGTTTTAATAGGTTGTGATACCTTTGCTTGATAAAGTAACCTGTTTTATTTGACCACTACAGTCTCGTTGTATATAAATAAAAAAGGCGCCTAAGACGCCCTTTTTATTTGTGAAAAATTATCTTAGTAATTCTTTTATTTTAGCAATGATACCTGCAGGATCAATACCTTGATGTGGGAATTGTTCCCATAATCCGCCACAACCTTCTTTATGTGTAGCTATATGAGCAAATTTAGGTGTTAGGCCACGTTCAAGTAACCAAGAGCCAAAACGACTACCTAAACCAGTTTTCTTGTTATAAGACTCAACTACTAGTA
>CAIVAH010000105.1 GCA_903903765.1 uncultured Methylococcaceae bacterium | reverse complement strand
TAATGTTACTTTCACCTAATGAATCAACTCAGACACCTGAATTAAGTTTAAAACAGCAGGCGATAGATTGGTTGGTTTTATTGCGTTCTGATGATATTGGAGAAGAAGAAATCATAGTTTTTGCTGATTGGTTAGCGCAAGGTCATGCGCATTCAGAAGCTTTTTCTCAAGTTGAAAAATTATTCGATGAAATGACGATTGCCGTAAAATTTGAAAAGTTTGAGGAAAATAAGTCCAATTCATTGGTTAAGCAGAATATCCCCGCACTTAATCAAACACGCAAAACTTGGTTAAGCTATAGTTTTGCTATGGCAGTTGTTTGTTTGTTAATTGTAATGCCTGTCATTGATCGCCAACTTAATTGGTTAAATAGTTTTTTATATGACTATCACACAGATATTGGTGGCTTGCGTGAAGTTAAATTAGAAGATGGTAGTCAATTATTATTAAATACTAATAGTGCGGTATCCGTTAATTTTAGTGAAAAATATAGGCAGATAATTTTACATTATGGTCAAGTTAGGTTTACTGTCGCTAAAGATATAAATCGACCTTTTCAAGTCATGTCAGATGGTTTATCTGTTAAAGCACTAGGTACTGTTTTTGAGGTTTATAAAAATAATTCTGATGTTTCAGTGGTAGTACAAGAGCATGCGGTACTAGCCGAGTTTAAATCAAAAACGAATATTGATGACGCACTTAAAATAACGTCTATTGAGATTCATCAAGGTGAGCAATTTGATTATTACCATAAAGGTGGAATCAAAGCGCCAAAATTGGTTGATATAAAAAATGCCAGTGCTTGGCAGCAACGTTTATTAATGGTTAATGATCGACCATTAGGTGAATTACTAAATGAAATTAGTCGCTATCGGGTTGGTCAAGTATTTGTGTTAGATAACCAACTCAAGAATTTGCATGTAACAGGGGTATTTTCTTTAGAAAAGCCAGATGAGGTCATTGTTGCCGTCGGGGACGCTTTAAATTTAAAAGAAACAAAGATCGGTCCCTGGTGGGTTTTGTTATCTCGTTAGTTTTTTCTTTATCACACAATAAATATTTCACATTAATTCGAGTGCTTTTAGCATTCGGTTTGTTTTCATGATTTTAAAAATAATTTTTTCTTTTGGTGTTCGTTTGTCTTTATCAAACGGCTTAATGAGTAAGCGAGTGTATTAAGACTTAGGAATGCATTTTTAAAGAAGGTCGTTGTGCTCTATATCCGTAGTTATGATTGGAAAAAAAGCAGATTAGGTTTTTCGTTGTGTGGAGTGTTGATATTGATGACTATAGGTACTAGCGTGACTAAAAGTGCTTTAGCTAATGATATAGTTAAATATTATAGTATTCCTGCACAATCGTTAAATAATGCACTTTTAAAATTTGCAAATGAGGCTAAATTAGAGTTGATATTTAACTCTGATATGGTGAGAGGTATTAGTACCAAGTCATTACAAGGGCATTTAACACATGATCAAGTTTTAGGCTCCTTATTACAAGAGACAGGTATAGGCTATCGTTTTATTGATGAACATACCGTTACGTTAGTTAAAAAAACAGAAATCCAATCACAAATGACTAATCAAAACTCTCAAAGCCCAGAAAAAGTGCTATCAAATGAGCCTGTAGTACTTGAAAACATGATTGTTGTAGGGCGTAGGGAGAGTGATTCTACACCTTATCAAGCAAATGAGTTTTTTGAAAAAAATGTTTTTACAGCAACTAAAACAAATACGCCAATTAAGGAAGTTCCACAGTCAATACAGGTAATTCCTCAGGCTATTATGGTGAGTCAGCAAAACTTAAGTATTAGTGAGAGCTTGCACAACGTAAGTGGCGTGGTCGCAAGAAATTCTTTGTATTCTCCGGTTATGGAAGGCACTGTTATAAGAGGATTTGCTTCAGAACAATTGGTTGATGGATTTACCCAGTATTACAATGCTGGCGATCGTGAAAGTATGGTAAATATTGATAAATTGGAAGTATTAAAGGGTTCAAACTCTGTGTTGTATGGTGGTGGTTCAGGATCACCTGTAGGCGGAGTTGTTAACATTCTCTCTAAATTACCTAAAGAAAGTGCCTTTAAGGAGATGGGGTTTAAGTTAGGTACGAACAGTTTTTATCAGCCCTATTTGGATATTAATCAACCTTTAAATAAAAACGTTTTATTTCGTATCACTGGGGAATATACAAACTCAGCAAGTTTCATCAATACTATTGAGACCAACCGATACAATATAAATCCTGCTTTAAGCCTGATTGATAATAACAAAACAAAATTTACTTTACAAAGTAAAGTCTCACGTTGGCAACAACCTGATTATCAAGGTTTACCCGCTACTGGCACCGTGGTTGGGGATTTTAAAATTGATCAAAAAACATTTATCGGGCCAGTAAATATTTCTGATAGTCATTCAAGTTCTGATGCGGTATGGGGCACTTTAGAACATCAAATAACCGATGCTTGGGGGATAACGCTTAAATCTCGATACTCACAGTCTATGTTTGATCAAAAATCTCAAACTCTATTTGGCGCAGATGGCTTTAGTGCCGATCGTCCTGTCATGGCTCCAGCTCAATGGTCTTTAGTTAATGCCCGCTTATTTGAACAACAAGAGGAGTTTAGTGTATCTGGTTCGTCACAGCTTAAATTTGATATTGGCAAGACGCAAAATATTGCATTGTTAGGTGCGGATTATGGCTATTTGAATGATAAAGGATTTGTCACGGGTGATTTTGGTTCTACAGGTTTAGGTGTAGGGACAGTTGATTTTCTTAAGCCAGAATTCTTATCGCCTTATGTTATTCCAGTACTTAACACGAATAATCAACTAGTTACAAATAGCACTTATGGAGGTTACGCTCAAATACAAAATACTGTCTTTAAGTGTTTACATTTGTTGTCTAGTTTAAGGCTCGGAACTGTGAGTATAGATTATCAAAATACTTCAACATATGCACACGCTAAGACAGATGAATTAAGGGTGTTACCACGTTTTGGGGCGGTATTTGATGTAACCGAGCAAATTTCTGTATTTGCTGGTTATAACAAGGGGATGCGCGGACAACCCTTTCTTAATTTTGTGAGTACACCTAGCGCAGCCATGTCGGAACAAATTGAAGGCGGTATAAAATTTGAATTTCCTCAAAAATTATCGGGTCAATTGGCTGTATATCAAATTGACCGTAGTCATGTAGCAGTTACCGATAGAACGGATATATTGTTTCGTTCAATTGCAAAAGGTCAGCAACAATCTAATGGAGTTGAGCTTGATTTGCTTTGGCAACCAATTAATAACGTAAATTTATTGGCAACGTATGCTCATACAGTGGCTGAATATAAAGATAGCTTAGCTGGTGTGCCAGCGGGTAATCGTTTGGAATTAGTACCGGAGAATTCTGGACGCTTATGGGGAAGTTATGCTTTACCTACCAATGTGCTTAAAGGTCTTTCTATTGGTACTGGTGTTTACATGCAATCGGAGGCATTTTTATCTAAAGATAATCGTTTTAAAAGTGATGCTTATTACAGCATTGATGCTGCAATTAATTATGAAATCAAGCAATTTAAGGTATCAACCACAGTTAAGAACCTGACAGATGAGCACTATTTTGAAGCTTATGATTATTTTGATGCGCGGGTGGCGCCGTCAGTTGGTAGGTCTGTGTATTTGATTGCTTCGATGAGGTTTTAAATATTTTGGATGAATTGGATTTTTCGCTTAAGGATTTGAGCGACAGTAAAAGGATTTAATTTTGTGTGTCTTAATTTAGATTAAAAGTAAATTAAATTAAATTAAATGTTAACAACTCTAATAATTGAGGAAAAATAATGAAAGTAAAGAGTAATATTTTTAAATTTGTAGTGAGTCAAGTTATCCCATTAATCGCTTTGCTGGGCATGTTAGTTCCGGTAACTGCAAATGCAGCCTTGGTAAATGGTGAAGCGCATATTTCATTTGATAATGCTGCCTTTAGTGCAGCAAGCGGATTTTCATTCACTCGCTACTATGATGCGTCTTATAACACTTCTAAAATAGGCACCATAGATGCGGCGGCGGGTACAGATGTGGTTACGAATTTAGTACTTCCAGTAAACAGCAATACCAGCACTATAACTTATGCTTCTGCAGATAGAACGGTGCAAGCCACAACTATGGACACCAGTGATACTTCTACAGGCCAAATTGGATTAAGTGGTGCCTTTAAAATTGACCATCCTTTGTTAGGTGGTCTCCAACCTTATGATTTTGACTTAGAAAAGATAAATGGCGTTTGGAACGTAGTCACTTATAGTTCTGGTTTTGGTCATAATACATTCTTGCAATTAACCAACGTTAGTGAAACATTTAACGGTCTTGGGCAACTGCTTTTAAGTGGCGATTTAATCTTTGGCAATGGTACTAATGCGCATCCAAATCTTTTTGGAACTTGGGGACAATTTATTGAAGGCTTTGGTCAACCTGTTAATGCCAATACAGTGGTTGGAACCCTTAATTTAGCCCCTGTACCTGTGCCTGCTGCGGTTTGGTTATTTGGAACTGGCGTGTTAGGTTTATTGGGATTTACCAGAAAATCTAAATCTGCGGTCTAAGCTCAAGTGTAGCTAAATTCTGGAGCAGCTTTAATACGTTGCTCT
>CAIVAH010000104.1 GCA_903903765.1 uncultured Methylococcaceae bacterium | reverse complement strand
TCCATCATGCGAGGCAGCACTGATTCCGATGACGATGTCCCTAACACGATGAGCAGTTCTTCTTTGATGTAACGCACAAATTTAAAAATACTAAACCCAAGAGCTTTTGTCACTAACCCCAATACACCAATGACAAACAAAATACAGGTTAGGTAAAAACTTCCCATTAGGCTAAAAAGGGGAATTAATGAACTAATACCATATTTGCCAATAGTAAATGCCATTGCACCAAATGCGCCAATCGGTGCGAGTTTCATAACAGTATCTACAATGCCAAATAATATTTGAGATAATTTATGGATACCCACAATAACATCTGATCCAGTGTCTTTCATTGCTGCAAGCGAAAAGCCAAATAAAAGTGAAAACAATAATACTTGCAGGATATCCCCTTTAGCAAAGGCATCCACAACGCTACTTGGAATAATATTAAGTAAGAAGTCCACAACACTATGCGTTTTAGCGGCTTCTGTATAAAGGTTTAAACTTTTTGCATCGAGCGTATGAATGTCAATATTCATTCCAACGCCAGGTTTTAATATGTGCACAACCAGCAAACCTAGAATTAACGCTATCGTACTGGCTACTTCGAAATAGAGTAGCGTCTTTAAACCTACGCGTCCCACTTTTTCCATGTTTTGCATGCCTGCAATTCCCGACACGATAGTACAAAAAATAATGGGGGTAATTAACATTTTAATGAGTTTGATGAAGCCATCACCTAATGGCTTCATTGAAATAGCAATTTCTGGATAAAAATAACCTAGCAAAATACCTAAAATAATGGCAGTAATAACTTGTAAATAAAGATATTGATGGCGATTTTTAGGTGAGTTTGGGGGTGACATTTCAATCCTTTATGGTTGGGCTGGAGAGATTTTTAAATTGATAAAGCGTTACCGCGGTACAGCTTAAAGATGATTGCTTGTACCATAAATCAAGGGAAAATATTTACAGGTTGTTCGTAAGGATTCGTAGGTAAATGGATCGTAATGCTTTTTTAAGATCCATGAAAAAAACTGGCTGCTTGTCAGGTACCACGTTGTTTATTCATCAAGGCAAGAAACTGTGATTAGTTTTCCTGCCTTAATATTGATTATTTCAATGCCAGATAATCAAGTTATCACTTCTACCTGCACCAGATTATCGGAGAATGTCGGTGCATGTCCCATATTGACGAATTCAGCTGAGCTGATACTGTTAACCGTACCTTTATTTAACTGCCGCCAATAACCTAGCGTTGCGACAATCAATCCCGGATTCACATCAGCGGTGATCTTAGCCTCGCCTTCAAAAGCGCCGCGATCATTGAAGACTCGCACCTTATCGCCCTGATTGATGTTACGCAGTGCAGCGTCCAGCGCATGTATCATTATGAACTGTTCTCCCTGGCCTTTGATTTTTTGCGCCATATTGGCGTAGCAAGAATTCAGGAAGCCATGACTTTTTGGCGAGATGATATTTAACGGATATTTTTTCGCTAGTTCGGGATTGGTTTCTGGCGCTTCTCTGGAACACACATAATCCGGCAAGGAATCCAAGGGTTCGCCTGGTTGAAAGCCTTCATACATCTGACGAAAGGGGCCTGCGACAAAGTTTGTAGCGCCTGTTATTTCAAATTCACACTTACCAGACGGCGTCGGAAAGTGACCTGCTTTATGCGGTGCGCGATTATCTTTTGTTCCAACGTTAAGACGGGCAAATCCTTCTTGACGGAGCGTTTCCAGAGTAATTCCTTCGCAAGCGGGTGAATCCCAGTCTACATAATGTTCAAGGCATTCCGAATCCGACCAAAGAAAGTTTTCTTCTTGATAACCCATGCGTGCCGCTAGTCGCCGAAAAATTTCGTTATTTGGAATAGCTTCACCGGGTGACTCGACGCATTTAGCATTGTAGGTCAGATACAAATGCCCCCAAGACAGAATCATGTCTTCCTGCTCGGCGCCCATGGATGCAGGTAACAGGATATCGGCATAACTGGCGGTATCAGAGATGAAATGCTCCGCCGAAACCAAAAACAGCTCCTCGTTGAGTAGGCCTTGAACTATCTTGTCAGTCTCCGGTGCTTGAGTGACGGGATTGGCATTCCAGCACATCATCGCTTTAATGGGTGGCCCAGCAGGTGGTTCGTTGGTCAGCGCACGCCCTAGTTGCAACGCATTCATAACGCGGGTGCCCTCGGGAATCAAGTCCGGCCGACAGATCACATCAAACTTGTATGGGTGTTCCCAGACTGGCATTTGTAATGCACCACCTCCAACATGACGCCAAGCGCCAATCAACGCGGGTAAACAGCTGAC
>CAIVAH010000103.1 GCA_903903765.1 uncultured Methylococcaceae bacterium | reverse complement strand
TTATTCGTTTAATTTAGATGGCAGTATGATGTATATGACCTTTGCGGTGCTGTTTATAGCGCAGGCTTATGGTATTGATATGCCATTAAGTGAACAGTTTTTGATGTTATTAGTGCTATTGTTTACTAGTAAAGGCGTGGCAGGTGTGCCTAGGGCGTCATTGATTGTGATTGCTGCGACCTTATCCATGTTTCAATTACCTGAAGCAGGTTTATTGTTATTATTGGGGATTGATCAATTGTTAGATATGGGTCGTAGTGCGACTAATGTGTTGGGGAATAGTATTGCCGCTACAGTGTTGTCAAGCTGGGAAAGGTCGAGCAAACCTTAATGATGCTGTCATGCCGGTATGATATTTTTTGCTCATTTCAATTAATACGACGATTAATGTATTTAGATTTATTTTTGCGCGTTTAATTATGCTTACAAATCATGTGCCTTGTGAAATAAAAATTGTCCATATAGACACGATGCTAGAGCTTATCTTAGTAGGTGATTGGGTATTGGATGCGGATACGCCTTCATTAGACCCTTTATTAGCTCAGATGATTAAAGGATCAACTATAAAACGTTTGGTTTTTTCAACGGAGGCTTTGGGGCATTGGGACAGTTTGTTAATGACAGATTTAATAAGGGTCATTGATCATGGTGCACGTCAAGGAATTGAGGTAGATACGACGTCATTACCGGAAGGTATACAAGGCCTATTGAGCTTAGTTTATGCAGTGCCAGAACGTTTAGATGCAAAACGTCAGGATATTAAACGCAGTTGGCTTGAGGTGATTGGTCACTTCGTAATTAGTGCTGTAACCGAGGCGAATTTATTACTGATCTTTGTCGGTGAAACTGTTCTGAGTGTAGGTGCTTTGTTGCGCGGTAAAGCTCGGTTTAGAACGGTTGATTTATGGATTAATATTCAAGACTGTGGGCCTTCTGCTGTGCCTATTATTACGCTGATTAGTTTTTTGATAGGCTTGATTCTGGCTTTTGTTGGGGCATTAGAACTGGCTTTATTCGGTGCGCAAATCTATATTGCTGATATGGTGGGGCTGGGAATGACCCGTGAAATGGGTGGGTTTATGGCGGCTATCATTATGTCTGGTAGAACCGGTGCGGCGTTTGCGGCGCAACTAGGTACGATGCAAGTGAATAGTGAAATTGATGCGCTTAAAACGATGGGTTTTAAACCGATGGAGTTTTTAGTATTACCACGCATGTTAGCATTGATTTTAATCATGCCAATGTTGTGCCTTTATGCCGACTTAATGGGTATCATTGGCGGTTCTTTGGTGACGGTAGGTTTTTTTGATGTGTCATTCTTAGAGTATTTTGACAGGACATCAGGAGCCATTCATCTTAAGGATCTAATGGTGGGTGTCACTAAATGTTCGGTGTTCGGTGTTTTAATCGCCTTGTCGGGATGTCTGCGTGGCATGCAATGTGGGCGGAGCGCATCGGCTGTGGGTAAAGCCGCTACCTCTGCAGTTGTCACGTGTATTGTTTTTATTGTCATTGCTGATTCGACGATGACTTTGATTTGTAATCGTTTAGGAATTTAAGCATGTCAACACCTTGCTTAACCATAAAAAATATGACCATGGCTTATGGTGATTTTGTTATCCAACGGGACTTGGATTTTACGATTAATAGCGGTGACGTTTTTATCATTATGGGTGGTAGTGGCTGTGGTAAGAGTACTCTGTTAATGCATTTAATAGGCTTACAGCATCCCGTTAAAGGTCAGGTTTTTTATGGATCAGAAAGTCTTTGGGAAGCGGACATCAATGTTCGTCAAAGGATTTTAAAGCGTACGGGTGTGTTATTTCAAAGCGGCGCGTTGTTAAGTTCTATGACTTTAGCTGAAAATATTGCGTTACCCTTGTCTCAGCATACTAAGTTAAGTGCAATGCGCATTCGCGAAATTGTATCGTATAAATTAGCTTTAGTCGGTTTAGCAGGTTTTGAAGACTATTATCCAGCAGAAATTAGTGGTGGTATGCAAAAGCGCGCTGGTTTAGCCAGAGCCATGGCTTTGGATCCTGAAATATTATATTTTGATGAGCCTTCTGCAGGTTTAGATCCAATTAGTGCGAAGCTGCTAGATGATTTAATTCGGAGTTTACGTGATAACTTGGGTTCTACCATTGTTATGGTGACCCATGAATTAGCAAGTATTTTTGCTATAGGTACAAATTCGGTATTTCTGGATGCTGATACAAAAACGATGATTGCCGGTGGACCACCTAAACAATTGTTAGCTGAATCAACAGATCCTAAAGTAGTGCGTTTTTTAACGCGGGGTGTCATGGAAAAGCATCATCTGCATACAACAAATAGTCAGGAGCACAGTGAATTATGAGTAAACCAGCTAATCCTTTAGCCATCGGTGCATTTCTTGTAGGTGCCATAACCCTATCTGTTATTGCAGTGTTAGTTTTTGGCGGCGGACAGTTTTTTAAGAGAAAACTTGAATATGTTATTTATTTTGATTCTGCATTAAACGGACTCAATGTGGGAGCGCCTGTGAAATTGCAAGGCGTACAAATTGGTACTGTTAAAGAAATCTCTTTAGAACTCAATCAAGATGCAAGAAAGATAACCAAGCCAGTGGTCATAGAAATTGACCCAAGTAGTATGTTAGATTCAACTGGGCATCCTTTTCATGCTGCAGTAAGTTTAGAGGAGCGAAAAAAAAATGCTCAGCAGTTGATTGATGCGGGCTTAAAAGCCCAGTTACAAACTCAAAGTTTGTTAACTGGATTGTTGTATGTGGAGTTTAGTTTTTACAGAGATATGCCTGTTAAACTGGTTGGATCAGATTATAAAGGCTTACCTGAACTACCCGCGGTACCTTCGGCGGTTGATCAAATTAAAGATGCCGCAGAAGAAGTTTTAACTAATATCAAGCAATTACCGATTGAGCAAATGGTTAATGATTTTGCTATCACTTTAAAAGAATTGCGCGTTATGGCTACCTCCGATGAATTAAAGAAAGACCGTGTGGCTTTGAGTAAAACGTTAAGAGAAACTGAAATATTAATTGAAAATTTTAATCGTGAATTAACGCCGCTGGTTGCAAATTTAAATGGGACTATGATGGATACGCGGCTTATGGTTAATCAATTTTCAAAAGATATCAAGCCTGTCTTGATATCAACTGAAAAAGCTTTGGGTACGGCGACGACAGTGTTAAATGAATCCAAGCATGTTATGGGGTCGGTTGAGGCTTTAGCAGCACCTGACGCGCCTTTATGGCAGTCATTGGATGCATTGAGAGATGCGGCACAATCAACTAAGCAACTCACTGATTATTTGGAGCAACATCCTGATGCAATTATTTATGGTAAAGGTAAGGAGTAAAATTATGCGATTAAAGATAAAATTTAAGCGCAGTGTTTTTTTCAGTCGATTATTAATTGGGTTAGTTTTAGGTGCATCGATAACGGCTTGTGTTCATGAAACTAAACCTGTTGAATTTTACCGTTTATCTGCTGATGTGGGTCTTAAGCAAAATAAAAAAACCGTTGGTAATTCAAAAAACGTCATTATTGGTTTGGGGCCTATTAGAGTTCCTGAATACTTGAATCGGCCGCAAATTTTGACTGCCATTTCGGATAATCAATATTTTTTGTCAGAAGAGCATCGTTGGGCAGAAAGGTTGGATCAAAATATTTTATTAGCACTTTATCAAGTATTGCCGACTCAATTAAATACTGAGCATGTGCTTAGGTATCCTTGGTCTCAGCGTCAGGAAATTGATTATCAAGTGAGTATCGATATTTTGGATTTAACGATAGATGCACAAGGGCAAAGTCATTTAATTGCCCAATGGTCTATTAAACCAAAAGATAAACCTGATATTGATAAACGTTTTGAATGTATTTTACCTGCGTCTACTTTTGATTATGGGTTGATGGTCAAAGCGCAAAGCCAATGTTTAACTCAGTTAGGGCAAGTATTAGCAAAATCCTTAAATGATTTGATTTGATTGCGTCTTTTTTAGAGTTTTTTAATTTTTAATTTTTTCACATCTCTTATGTAAATATATTCTAGCGCCAATGATTCTGTTTTGTTCCAAGTATCACTAGCAATTATTCAGATAATTCTAATTTTTATTTCTGTTGTATAAGTTTTTTAATTATTTTTT
>CAIVAH010000102.1 GCA_903903765.1 uncultured Methylococcaceae bacterium | reverse complement strand
CAGCTGTCAGCGGATTAGTTGGTGGACATTTCTTAGGCTTGCAACAAATCGGTGTTCGCTCTAGCGACTTTCCAGAAACATTTAAGTATCTGGAAAATTCTGCAAATTATGCGGGTTTTGTAAATAATGCCACCTTAGCAAAGCAGCAGTGGCATCAGTTATGTGTATTTTATAAGTAAGATTAAAAGGCTCTGATAGCTCTCGCGTTAGAAGGCGTCATCTTGGGTCCAAAAGTTTCAGCGCCATTACCAAAAAATAGTGTCCAAGCATGGTTGGGGCCTATTTCACTCGAAGACCAATAGTAAGTCGTATCAGAAAAATTTCCAATGTTAGTTAAAGGTGCGGTCGCGTTTGGGCCGATATTGTTATAAAGTTCAGTCAGTTCATCTTTTGAGGGCAAATACCAGTCCTCATAACCATTAAAATAATAGTTATCCGCTTGTTTTGCTACCCCATCAGCTTGGTCACAAGCTGTTATAACCGCTTTCGTGTTGGCGCTACCTGTGCCAATAGCCAGCCCCGCCGCAGTTTTAATCGCTTTGCCTTCACAGCCCCATACTCTAATGGGTAGGTCTACAGGTGCCGCTTCTAAACCATGTAAGCCACCATCAGTTATATAAAATACACGACCACCCGCAGGGCCGGTTTCGCCAATCTCATAAGGGCTACTGCCAGGACAAGAATATAATACCCAAGTCGGAATACCCTCGCATAAGTGCAAGCTAGGTTCAATGTTAGAATGGCTTACAAAGGTTGGAATGTTTAGCCATTCTTTACCATTCCAAAATTGCATAGCACCGGCTTTTATCGGTGGTTTTGACTTGGCCATTAAAGCGGGACTTATTAGAAGTTCAGTGCACAAGAGAATAATCAATAAAATTAGTTTGTAATGATGCATAAGTGTTTAAACGACAAGGATATCAGTTGCATTAAGCATTGTTTGTGCACCTAAAATAGCTATTTTAACAGCGGGTATTGAGCCGTTGCCATCAGCGTCGTAACTTAGAATGCCTGTGTTTGTGTTGTAAATTAATCTAGCGTTAGCGTCGTATTTTGCAGTGTTGGTACTATCAAAAAAACGCGTATCATCAGACGTAAAGGCGCCGAGTTCGCCTAGTCCAGAAAATATCTGATGTTTAAATTGTAAGGTATCGCCGCCAAAAAAATCAGCAGTTTGAAAGCTTTGAATGGTATCAACATTGGTCTTGCCATTAGGGGCGCTATCAAAATAAAAGGTGTCGTTAGCACTTCCACCTTTTAAGATATCATTGCCTACGCCTCCTGTTAAGGTGTCGCCAGTCTCACCCGCTATTAAGATATCAGCATTTTTAGAACCTATTAATTCCACGGCTTGTTGGGTGCCATTTACATGCGAAAGTGTAAAACCTTTGTCTCCTTTGGCTAAATGTAAATCCGCGTTACGATCATTAACATTAATAATGGCTTTGCCGTTATTAGTAGTCAGTGCAGTTGCTTGCCAAGGCTCAAAAAACAAATTTTGAGCCAAATTAATGGTGGCCGTGGCTTCTTTAGATATGATGACGGTATCACCTATGTCAATATCAGCGATTGTATCTTTACCCTGCGCTACATAAACAAGGTCATTGCCATTACCTGTAGTAATCGTATCGTTACCCGCTCCGCCAGTAATGGTATCTGCATGAGATGAGCCTACTAAAGCAGTGGCTTTGCCCGTATTGGTAATTTTAAAGCCGTTATTACCCGTCGCGGTATTTAAATTAACGGCATAACCATTGCTAAAAAGGTTAGTTATGCCGTTGTTGTCAAATTTATGAACCGCTGTAATTTTATTGATAAGGGTGATATTGGCTGTAGCAGATGCCTTAATGCTGACCTTGTCAGAGCCGTTGCCAAAATCTGTAATGGCGTTAATGCCAGCGTTAGCAATAAAGCTATCATTACCTGCGCCGCCGATGAGGGTGTTATTACCAGTACCGCCATCTAAGGTGTCATTGCCGCCACCCCCATTTAAAGTGTCATTTCCAGCTAAGCCCTTAAGAATATTTTTACCGGTATTGCCAATAATCAAGTTGTTTTTAGCGTTGCCAGTACCATCAATGTTTTTGGTGCCGGTCAGCGTTAGGTCGTCTTGAGTTTTAGTTAATGTGCTTGTGTTAGATTGTTTAATTAAGATGCGCTTAGCCATAATGTCCCGAAGAGTGTGAGTAAATACAAAAATGATAGCAAAAATTAAGCCGTGTTAAGTAATATGGGGTTAATGCCTTATATTTATGGTCTAGCAATCTCAAAAGTGTGGCATATCACCTATTTTTTAAAATAACTGTGTCATATGCCACAGTTTTAAGAATTTTTAAACGTTCGGCATACTGGTCTTATAAAATCCACTGATAAATAGTGATGTTAATACAGAATTTTAGTTAATTTAATTCAATATCTTAGGTTGTTTTTTTGTTAATGAAGGTCTTGTGTATGAATTTAAAAGCAAACTTGGCATAGTGAGTGCTTTATGTATTTGTAAATCTGCAAAGATAATTTATCTGCGCTTTATATCAATGTATATGAACGCAATCACTTTAACTTTTATTTAAATTTAATCATTATGTCTAATTGTAATATTCTCGTTGTTGAAACTGATGAGGCTGTTAGAGAAATGCTAGAGTTGGTTTTGGAACAAGCTAATTTTTCTCCAAAGTCGGTCGATAATGTCTTACATGCTCAGTATTTACTGGATAATAAATTTTATGATTTGATTTTACTTGACTGGCGTTTTAATGGTGGCGCCGGCGTTGAGTGGGCAATGCGCTTAAAAAAGGATCCTATCTATAAAGATATTCCTATTGTCTTCTTAATTGCTAGAGGCGAAGAAGATTTTATAATCAATAGTTTAGATGTGGGTGCTGATGATTATATTACCAAGCCCTTTTCACCCAAAGAGTTAGTTGCAAGATTACGAGTAGCCTTGTTAAGACGAGGTAAAAATCAACAGTTAGCTCAAGTCAAATTGGGCGATATTATTTTGGATACTGATCAGCATCGGTTTTGTATTGGTGATAAATGGCTTGATGTCGGCCCAACTCGTTTTAAAATCATGCATTTTTTTATGACCCACCCCGATAAAGTGTTTACCCGTGATCAACTATTGGATCATATTTGGGGACGGCGAGTTTATGTAGAAGAGCGTACCGTAGATGTGCATATTCGTCGTCTTAGAAAGTCCCTTGATGAGATTGGGCGCGCAGATTTAGTTCAAACCGTTCGAGGACATGGCTATCGGTTCTCTTTAGCCGCCTAACAGCTTTTATTTATTATCCCCCCTCCTATAGATAGACGTACTATTCGTACTAAGTTCTATACCTTCTGGGTAAACAGGCATCCCTCTTCGCTTGTTTACCCTTTTTTTTGGCTAAAATTTAAAGTTTTTTACCGGAACTGTTTTTTAAAAAGTGTGTCATATCACGTATTTTTTTTAAAAAGTGTGTCATATGACACACTTTTGTAAAAACTAAAGAATAGGTCTGAAGATTTTACGAGATAAGTTTTGTACATATATAAAAAAAATTAAGAAATTTAATTTATTTTATTTCATACGGTTAGTGTGGTTTTATTTGTCATGTTGATATAATAATGTAAAATTATTTATTTGATTTTAGAGTTTGGCGCGGAGTTTGCAATATATATAGAATCTTCTTATCATATTGTTAGCAAAAGTTAATGTACAGAGAACGAAGGTAAGTTAAACAACAAATAATTTTAATCAACGTCCTCAGGAGGACTTACATGAAAATTTCTACTAAAGCTTTAAAAATTGCTGCATTAGGTGTT
>CAIVAH010000101.1 GCA_903903765.1 uncultured Methylococcaceae bacterium | reverse complement strand
TGCATAGTGTCATAAATTGACATACCTGCAGTTACCGAACCACCTGGAGAGTTAATATAAAGATGTATATCTTTATCTGGGTTTTCAGATTCTAAAAACAACAACTGCGCCACAACCAAGTTAGCCATATAATCTTCCACTTGACCCACTAGGAAGATAACTCGCTCTTTTAACAGTCTTGAGTAAATATCAAAAGATCTCTCACCTCTTGCCGTTTGCTCAATAACCATCGGCACCAAACCACCTGCCGCTTCCAAAGCTCTTGCCTGATTCATTACATGCTGTTTATACATTTAAAAACCTTATCGTTGTTGCTTATCCATAACATCACTAAACTTTATAGCATTATCAGATACTTTAGCTTCAGAAATCAATACCTCTACCACTTGATCTTCTAAAACCATCTGCTGTACGTCATTCAATCGTGATTTATCTGCATAATACCATGCAACCACGTCTTCAGGACGCTCATAACTTTTAGCCATGTCCTCAATGGTAGAGCGTACTTTATTCGCATCTAATTGAATAGCCTTTTTTTGAATAATTTCACCAAGAATCAAACCTAAAGCTACTCTGCGCTTTGCTTGTTCTTCAAACAACTCTCTAGGCAACTTTAAATCTTCCAATTGCATTTTTTGTCTTTTAGCTGTTTCTAGATAAGGCTTCATCATCTCTTCGACTTCAACGTCCACCAATGAATTTGGCAAGGTGATTTTTACACTTTCATAGACAGCATCCATCACTGCATTTTTTAACTTACCACGTAAAGCCTGCTCCAACTCTCTATCCATGTTATTTTTAACATCGGTACGGAACGACTCTACAGAACCATCTTCAACACCATAAGCTTTAACAAACTCTTCATTAACCTCAGCTAAAACAGGCTCTTCAATCTTAGCGACATTAACTTCAAACTCAGCCTCTTTCCCTGCTAATTTTTCATTACCATAATCTTCAGGAAAGGCCACCGTAAAAGTTTTGTTATCACCAGCACTTAAACCAACTAAGTTATCTTCGAATCCTGGGATCATTTTCTTAGCGCCCAAAACAACAACGAAGTCATCAACTTTGCCATCAGTAAAGTTTTCACCTTCTGACACGCCAGAAAAACTGATAGTGATTTGGTCTTTTTCTTGAGCAGGACGCTCAACGACTTGCAAAGTTTGTTTTTGAGCTCTTAGCTTCTCAATCATTTCTTCAACATCACTGTCAGTGACGCTAGAAACAGGTCGAACCACCTCTAAATTTGCTAAGCCATCCAAATTAATTTCAGGATAAACCTCAAACACCGCGGTATATTTAAAACCTTCAGTTTCATCTAAAGGCTCAATGTGAGGATAACCGGCGGGCTTTAAATCTTGATCTTGTAAGGCATCATAATAAGTATCTTTAATTAAATCCCCTGTCACTTCGCCACGGATACGTTCGCCATACATTTTTTTGACTACTTGTTGAGGCACTTTGCCAGGACGAAATCCATCTACCTTAACTTCGCGAGCCAACGATTTTAATCGTTCAGCAATTTTTTCCTGAACAACAGTTTCTGGAACGCTAACAGTCATTTTTCTGCTTAGTTCTGATGTTTTTTCAACAGAAATTTGCATCTCTTTACCTCACACATTTATAAAAGAATTTTATGGATTTTGATATAGACGGAATCAATCTAACTTGAAGATAGAACGAAGACTCGCACTATTTAAATAAGGGTGGTACGAATGGAGAGACTCGAACTCTCACAGGGTTACCTACTGGAACCTAAATCCAGCGCGTCTACCAGTTTCGCCACATTCGCACTTTAATGAACGAACTATTATAGGGATTTAACCAAAAGATAACAAGCTTAAATTATAGAAATTCGCGCTTTTATTTATTAACATACACATTAAAACCCAACAATCTAATATCCTCCGCTAAAGCGTTCAACAATTCTAAGGAAACAGCTTGTATATACTCCGCTTCTGGTTGTAAAGAGGGTCTAGCCAAGGTATAAAGCATAATATCTTTAATAGCCACATTCAACCTCTTAAGCTCAGTTAATAAGACCAAATAAGCACGCCACTCCTCCCCTAGTAAATCATAATGCTTATAACTAATGAGGCAAGTTTGAATTTTGGTATGACAAAGCTGGCACGATTTAATCAGATTTTCCAGACTGGCCTGCCAACTTTGGGCGGTATTATTAATTAAAGCTCTTCCAGCCGTCGTAGCACTATCAAATTTAAACCATACCTCACCACCGTAAGAGTTCAAAACCCTCAATCCCGCCTGAACTTTAGCTTGATGAACTAAACTACCGTTAGTAATCAACACAAATTGGCTGTCTGGAAGCACATCCATTTCTGTTGCCACTCGACCAATCAATTCTATTGCACCGGCAAAATCTTTTAAACTAGTCGGTTCGCCATTACCTGCAATCGCTATATCCTTTATAACTTTATTTTCTTCTGCAACACCAAAGCGCTCATAAAAATCGCCATGTAACACCTCGTTAAGAAAATACCGTAACTCCTTTTCTAATAGCGCATGATCTAATTCTGGAGCCGCTCCTAGTTTTAAATCGGGAACCTGACAATAGACACACCGCCAATTACAAGCATTATTCGTATTAAAATTAATCCCAACGGATAGGCCACCCACTCGTCTCGAAATAACAGGATAAACATAAGTCAATCCCGCCACACTGGTGTCATGATTAGATGTTGTTAATTTTGTATCCATCGGTATAAATAGTCAGTCTTCTAAAACTTTATTCTACGGGGTTATCGTCTGTTAATTCAATTTATGATCTTAAATACACCTGTCAACCAAGATAATCAAGTTTGCCATTTAATTTTGTTAACCCTATAATCAAACTAATAAGCCCCTATTAATCCTTAACACATCTTAAACACGCTAACTACTTAACACAATGAATTACATTGCCATAAAAATGCTCATGGGCGACAAAGGCAAATATATAGGCATTATTATGGGACTCACCTTTGCTTCCTTAATCATGACACAGCAACCAGCTATATTTGTAGGCTTAATGTCTCGGTCATATAGTTTTATATCAGACCTAGGCTTACCTGACATTTGGGTAATGGATCCTAAAGTCCAATTTGTTGACGATATCAAACCCCTACAAGACACCGAACTGTATCGAATTCGTGGTATCAGTGGAATCGAATGGGCAATGCCTTTATACAAAGGCTTACTCAAAGCTCGACTAACGGACGGCACTTTTCAAACTTGCAACGTTATTGGTTTAGACGACGCCACATTAATAGGTGGGCCACCCATCATGCTAGAAGGCAAACTTGAAGATTTAAGACGCAGTGACAGCATCATAGTTGATATCGACGGCGCAACCGAGAAATTGGGCAAACCCTCCCCAATTGCTGGCGGCAAGCCAATTCCGCTTAAAGTAGGTGACAATTTAGAACTTAACGATCGACGGGCAATTGTAGTGGGCATTGCCAAATCAACCCGCACTTTTCAATCACAACCCATGATCTATACCACTTATAGTCGAGCCAAAAGTTATGCACCAAGAGAACGTAAATTACTATCTTTCATTTTAGTCAAAACTAAAGCGGGTCAAGACCCGCATGAATTAACCAAACGCATTAAACAAAATACCGACCTAGCCGCATATACGCAAGCCGAATTCAAAGAACTTACCTACCAATATTTCATGCATAATACGGGTATCCCTATAAACTTTGGCATTTCCATTACCTTAGGATTTATTGTCGGCGCGGCAATTGCAGGCCAAACCTTTTACAACTTTACTCTAGAAAATATCCGGCAATTTGGGGTATTAAAAGCCATGGGAACTAGCAATCTCACCCTACTTAAAATGATTTTATTACAAGCCGTATTAGTAGGTAGCATTGGTTATAGTTTAGGCGTAGGTCTTACTGCCTTATTCGGTTTTGCCACACGCCACACTATCTTGGCATTTAAATTCCCATGGCAATTATTATTATTTAGTGGTGCAGGCGTCAGTATTATTTGTATATTTGCCGCCTTGATTAGCATGATTAAAGTATTTCGCCTAGAACCCGCCATCGTCTTTAAAGGCTAATATGAGCTTAGCTGTCCGCTGTCAAAACCTCACAAAAACATACAATACCGGCGGGCAAATTGTCACTGCACTTAATGGCATTAGCTTAAATATCCCCATGGGAGAACTCATGATGCTAGTGGGGCCATCTGGATGCGGCAAAACCACTTTAATTTCCGTAATCGCTGGTATTCTTGATCAAGACAGCGGCGTTTGTGAATTATTTGGTGAAAACCTACAAAACCTATCTAGTAGAGATAAATTACACTTTAGAGCTCATAATATTGGCTTCGTTTTCCAAGCTTTTAACTTACTACCCGCACTAAACGCAGCAGAAAATGTCGCCATCCCACTCATCATCAATGGCATGAATCGTCATCTTGCAGTTCGAAAAGCCATCGAATTATTAACACAAGTCGGCTTAGGGAATCGCTGGACATCTTTGCCTTCTCAACTGTCTGGCGGCCAACAACAACGTGTCGCCATTGCTAGAGCCCTCATTCATAATCCGCGCTTAATAGTGTGTGATGAACCGACTAGCGCTTTAGATCATGAAACCGGACTAAATGTTATGCATCTTCTTAAATCTGTGGCCCTTCAGAATGACCGCTCACTCGTGATCGTAACGCATGATGCAAGAATTTTTGAATTTGCCGATCAAGTAGCTGAAATGGATGATGGCCACATTATTAATGTAAAAGACACCCTTCTTAGGAACTAAGCTAACATGATAAAATTTAACTACAAATTACCTCTATTAGCCGCTATAGGACTGGGTTTTGCCATCTTTACCGTTATTAATAGCAATAAACCCACGCCCATTGCACAACCCGTAACCGAACCTGCCTCAGCACCCTTTAAAAGCTTTATTGCTGGCGCAGGTATTATAGAAGCACAAAGTCGAAATATTGAAATAGGCACGCCTTTACCTGGCATCATTAAAAACTTAAACGTTAAAGTCGGTGATAAAGTTAAAGCCGACACCGCTTTATTTAGCATTGATGATAGAGATGCCCGAGCCACCATAGCTATCAAACAAGCAGACTTAACTAAAGCAAAAGCAGATTTACTCATAGCTAAAGCCACCTTAAATGATGCCCGCACTCTTAACAATCTAGCAACCGCAGTCACAGATCGCCGCGCAATTAGTGCAGAAGAATTATTAAAACGTCACAATACCGTTTCAATAGCGGAAGCTAGAACCGAAAGTGCGAATGCCGTTATTCAACAGGCAGAAGCTAATTTAACAGACGCACTCACCACCCTAAACCGCTTAACTATTTTGGCCCCTGTCTCTGGCGACGTATTACAAGTTAATATCCGACCCGGTGAATTTGCCCCTGCCGGCAATGTCAATCCAGCCTTACTCGTACTCGGAAATTTAGATCAAGTGCATGTCCGCGTTGATATTGATGAAAATGATGCCTGGCGTTTTGATAAAACCAGTAAAGCCGTTGCTTTCTTAAGAGGAAACCGAAGTTTCCAAGTTAATCTTGAACTCGCATACGTAGAACCTTACGTCATCCCCAAAAAATCATTGACCGGGGATAGTAACGAACGCGTTGATACACGAGTTTTACAAGCCTTGTATCGCTTTGACCGCCAACAACTTCCAATCTTTGTTGGCCAACAAATGGATGTCTTCATAGAGGCTCAAGACTATGCCGCCCCAAAAGGCCCAGCATCATGATAAAAACTGGCATTTGTTTAAGCATAAGTCTCGCTTTAAGTAGTTGTTCCGTTGGACCCAATTACAAAGCACCTAATCCCACTATACCCCAAAAGTGGTCAGGCTCGCTCGATACGCAAGCAACGCCTGCAAAAACCATCACAGAAGAATGGTGGACAGAATTTAAGGATCCGATTCTTAACCAACTGATTCGCGATGCGCTCAGAGAAAATTTGGACTTAAAACAAGCCCTATTGCGCGTTAAAGATGCTCGCACGCAACGCTGGATTACCATCACGGCCGGACTACCCTCTTTAAACGCTAAAAGCACTGAAACTCAACGTTTTAACAACTTTCCTACGGGTTCACAAACCAGTTCAGGTGGCAGTATCGGAGCGGGTAATCAAGTAATGAACATCTTTCAAATGGGCTTTGATGCCCAATGGGAGATCGATATTTTCGGAGGCGAAAGACGCGCTATTGAAGCAGCAGATGCAAATATAGACAGCGAAATTGAGAATAGCAGACAAGTTTTAGTGACTTTATTAGCCGAAGTCGCCCGTAATTACATTCAATTACGCAACTATCAACAGCTAACTTTAATAACGCAAAATAATTTAACATCGCAG
>CAIVAH010000100.1 GCA_903903765.1 uncultured Methylococcaceae bacterium | reverse complement strand
GGTGTACACGCTAAAGGAATATGTCCTTCACCCGCTAATAAACCTGAGGTTGGATCTAAACCAATCCAACCGGCACCAGGGATATAGACTTCTGTCCAAGCATGCAAATCCGTAAAATCTTGCTCTGGTCCAGATGGACCATCTAAGGATTTAACATCAGACGTTAATTGCACTAAATAACCAGACACAAACCGTGCAGCTAAGCCCAAGTGTCTTAGGGCTTGCACTAGTAACCATGCAGAATCTCGACAAGAGCCACTACGTATTTTTAAAGTTTCTTCACTACTCTGAATACCAACTTCCATACGAATATTGTAATTAATCGCTTCAAATACTGTACGATTAAGATCAACTAAAAAATCATTGATGTGGCGTTTGGTTTTATCAAACTCTTTAACCCATTCTATTAAAAGCGGACCTTTTTCATTGAGCTCCAAATAAGGTTGCAACTCTTTAAGTGTTTGGGCGTCATACTTAAATGGATAATTTTCAGCGTAATCCTCTACAAAAAAATCAAAAGGATTAATAACAGTCATATCAGCAATGACTTCTACTTCAACACTCAACTTTTGACATTTATCAGGGAATACAACACGACCCAAAATATTTCCAAAAGGATCTTGTTGCCAATTAATAAAATGATTTTTTGGCTCTATACGTAAAGCATAAGCTTTAATTGGAGTTCTACAATGAACTGCTGGTCGTAAGCGAAAAACATGGGGTGATAAGGATACAGGCCTATCAAAACTATAGATTGTTTTGTGACGAATGGCGACGCGAATGGTCATAATGTGTTTTCCTATTGCCTAATGTTTAGTTTGGGTTATTCAATCAATTCTGTTGTCGATAAAATAAGGTACTTGCAATAGTTAATGCACAAATTGTTCCAAGATTTAATATTTAGATAAAATTAATCACAAAACAACTTTTATATAAAAATATCTTAATCAGAGAAGCCAATATAATTCCTATAAGGCGAACCCAATTTCCAAGTAATAGCCTCCGTGTAATAGTGCATCAACGAGAAGTAACCCAGTAAACCAATCGTAATAACCTTTCGAATTTCAACACCAAAAAGAAACTGAGTAAGGAAGTTTACCCAAAGATCGCCATAAGCCTGCAATACAAATGCTAAAGCAAATGAAGATAGAGGTAAAACGAAAAATATATTAACTCTTAATTGAGCGGCTGAACGATAAAGAAAGTTCTGCGGATGTTGATGATGTTTATTAAAATCATGTGTGATATAAAAAATGTAGGCAGTTGCATCATGCACCAATCTAGGCACTAAAATAGCTAAAAAGTAATACTGCTGAACATAAAAATAAAAACTACTGATAACTAAAAATATATTGCCGTATAAAAACCACAGGCCGGTTGCTGTTCTTACAAAACGTTGGCAATATAAAGCACTAAGAATCAACACAAAGCACATTAAACTTACGATCTGCTTTAAAAGTTCCACCTGCAGTGCATCCAAACTATTTTTTAAAAAAATACCCATATAAACAAGCAAACCTGCCGTTACACTTAAACCTAACAAGAGATAGTATGCCCAATTAGGTAAAAGACAAACTCCGCGGGCCACTCCGTGCTGTTGTTTTATCACATGATAAACAGTCCATGCCGCCACTACTACATAAAATACTTTATAAGGTATAAACAAACTACCTACCCCAAAAATCAGTGCAAGCAGCAAGGTTACACTTATAATATTCTTCTTATAGTGATTTATATATTCAGAACTCCCCATCAATAAAAAAGCACTTGCCAAAATATGAGGTGTACCAAATAAAATTTGGAATAGTACGAAATGATTAGGCGATGAAGGTAAATTATCTTTTAAATAGCTTTGCAAAAAGAAAGTATCAATCAACTGAACAAGTAAACATAAAGGAATAATGCTATACAAGCTTAATAATAACTTAAAGGAAACCGTTAATTTTGGTTCCGCGATTACTGATTGAGTTGCAAAAACAGGTGCCGACATAAATACGTCCTCTGATTTATAGTTGTCATATTTTAAAACAGAAGCTAAATTAGACTAAATTATTTAAATACTTTGTCACATTTTCACTACTATGACTTATAAGCCATGACAGCATCATTTCAGTTACACCCTCAATTAAAACAAGACTGCATAAGATTAGGTCGTTTTGAATTGTGCCAATTATTACTCATGAATGATAGTCAATATCCTTGGTTTATACTTGTTCCAGAGATTGCTAATATTAAAGAAATATATCAACTCAGCGAAAGTAATCGACAACTTCTGGCAAAAGAATCTAACTATTTAGCTGAAAAAATAGCTCAGTTTTATACAGCCGATAAATTAAATATTGCCGCAATAGGCAACCTAGTACCGCAACTTCATATTCACCATATTGTGCGTTACCAAACAGATATAGCTTGGCCAGTACCTGTATGGGGTAAATTCACCGCTGTGCCATATACCCAAACACAGCTAACCAATACCATAGCTGACATTAAAGCCCAACTTAACAATTTAATCCCTTAAAACTATGAACAAGACTTTAAAATCTACTCTCTGGATAATCGTTGCCTTCCTTGGTGCTTCTGCAGTTGGCTTTATTGCAGTTAACCGAGGTGAAAATATTAATGCACTCTGGTTTATAACTGCTGCACTGTGTATTTATAGTATCGCTTATCGTTTTTATGCCGCATGGATTGCAGCTACTGTCTTAGCAGTTGACTCAACAAGAGCAACACCAGCAGAAAGACTCGAAAATGGACGAGATTTTGTACCTACTCATAAATGGATAGTATTTGGTCATCATTTTGCAGCTATTGCCGGACCAGGTCCTTTAGTTGGGCCCACACTTGCCGCACAATTTGGTTATTTACCAGGAACCTTATGGATTTTGTTTGGCGCTGTTTTAGGTGGTTGCGTTCAAGATATGGTGACATTGTTTTTATCTACGCGACGAGACGCAAAGAGCTTAGGCCAAATGGCCAGAGATGAATTAGGCGCAATCGGCGGGACAGCAGCATTAATTGCAACCTTTTCAATTATGATTATTTTAATCGCTGTTTTAGGGTTGATTGTTGTTAATGCAATGAAACACAGCCCATGGGCAACATTTACAGTCTCAGCAACAATTCCTATTGCAATGCTGGTAGGGATTTATATGCGCTATTTACGACCTGGACAAGTTATCGAAGCCTCTGCTTTAGGCGTTATTTTATTATTAATCTCCGTAGTGGGAGGCCGCTTTATTGACGAGCATAATACCTTACGTCTTTTATTTGATCACGAAGGTCTAACACTCGCGTGGTTTATCATGGCCTATGGTTTTGCTGCAGCAATCTTGCCCGTATGGCTATTACTTGCACCCCGTGACTACTTATCAACTTATATGAAGATAGGCACAATAACAATCTTAGCTGTTGCTATTGTATTTTTACAACCCAACATAAAAATGCCAGCCATAACCCAGTTTATTGATGGTTCTGGCCCTATTTTTGGTGGTAAGTTATTTCCTTTTGTTTTTATTACTATTGCTTGTGGCGCTATTTCTGGCTTTCATTCTCTTATCGCCTCTGGCACCACACCTAAATTACTCAGTAATGAACGTGATATCTGTATGATCGGTTATGGCGGAATGCTACTAGAATCATTTGTCGCCATTATGGCTATAATAGCCGCTACGATTTTGGAACCCGGCGTTTTCTTTGCAATTAACAGTTCTGCGGGAGTTGTAGGTAGCAATGCACTCGATGCCGTTAATAAAATAAGCTCTTGGGGTTATCCAGTTACTGTTGAACAAATGCAAATTTTAGCCCAGCAAATGGGTGAAACTACATTATTTGCTAGAACAGGAGGCGCACCATCTCTTGCGGTGGGAATGGCAAGTATATTTGGTAAAGCTTTTGGTGACGGACTACTTGCAATCTGGTATCACTTTGCAATTATGTTTGAAGCTATTTTTATACTGACTACGCTAGATGCCGGTACTAGAGTAGGTCGCTTTATGCTTCAGGATATGTTGGGCAATATCTGGCCCAAAATGGGACAAACTTCTTGGACTCCTTCTGTCATTTTAACAAGCGGGATTGTTGTCAGTGGGTGGGGTTATTTTTTATACATTGGCGTAATAGATCCTAATGGAGGTGTAAACATATTATGGCCATTATTCGGCATTGCCAATCAAATGTTAGCTGCGATAGCTTTATGTGTTGGAACTGGAATTTTGGTTAAATCAAACAAGTTAAAATACGCAGGCATCACTGCTGCACCTTTGGCCTGGCTAGTCATAATTACTTCTACAGCGGCTTGGCAAAAAATCACTAGCCCTGATATCCGAATTGGATTCTTCTCTGCAGCAAACGATTTAGCCAACAAACTTGCTTCAGGCGAGTTGCCTGCTGAAAAAGCAGTTATCGCCCCACAATTAATATTTAATCTACATCTAGATGCTTGGCTAACACTATTTTTTGTAAGCTTACTCTGGTTAATTTTTATAGATATGTTGCGAGTATGTTGGCGTTATCTTTCAGGACGTTCTATATTGCCTTTATCGGAATCACCTCATATGAATAGCTGTCTACTTGATGATTGGGTGAGAGATTAATGCATACTAAATTAAAACGTTTGTGGAAAATAATTAGACGGCTTTCAGGTGATGACGCTTATGAAGTTTACTTAAAAAACTTACATAAACAACAGTGTAAGCATAATAATACTGAGTGTTCTAAGCCATTATCGAAAGCCGAATTTTTTAAAAAATGGCAAGATGAAAAATGGCAAGGCATTAAAAGGTGCTGTTAATATAAAATAATCATGAATACTGACTATTTAATTATAGGCCAAGGACTTGCTGGAAGCCTTTTGGCATGGGAACTAATTAAACGAAATTGTAATGTAATTATTATAGATAACGGATTAGAAAATGCATCTCAAGTTGCCGCAGGTTTAATTAATCCTATTACTGGCCAGAGGTTCGTAAAATCTATTGGCATTGACTATCTATTACCCACAGCAAAAAACTATTACGAAGAACTAGGCTCCACTTTCAAACACTCCTTTTATAAAGAAAAAAGGATGATAAGGATCTTTAACAGAAAATCAGAAATAGCGTCAATTATTAAAAGACTAAGTCAGGCAGATTATCAACGCTATTTAGGCAAGCTAGATACATTGCCAAATAGCCTAGATAACATTTTAAGTCCTTTAGGTTACATAGAACAAATTAACACTGGCTACCTATCAACCACAGAATTACTAGATTACTTAAAAAAGTTCTTCATCACTAATCAATGTTATAAACAAGCAAATATAGCGTATCAAGATATTCAAATCGCCCCCGTCATAAAATGGCAAAATATCACGCCCAAAAGAATTATTTTTTGCGAAGGTTATCATTCGATCAATAACCCTTGGTTTTCTTGGTTACCCTTTCAATTAGTCAAAGGTGAAATATTAACAATTAGTCATAACTCAACACTACCAGATAAAATATTCAACTTTGGCAACTGGGTTATTCCCTTAAATCAAAGATTATCACGTATAGGTGCAACCTTTGACAGAGAAAACCTAAATTCTATTCCAACTGAAATAGCTAAAAACAGCTTAATAAAATCATTAAATTCTTTAAACCACTCATTAACAAAAATTAATATAGTGCATCATCAGGCTAATATTCGCCCTTGTACACAGGACAAACATCCTTTTATTGGTCATCACCCGATTCATCCTCAAATCTCAATTTTTAATGGCTTTGGAGCAAAGGGTAGTTTACAACTACCTTGGTATACTCAACAATTTGCAAACGCCTTATTAAACAACACACCAATACCATCTAATATCAATCGTTATTATGCAACGCATTTCATTACTTAACATTGCTCACGACACCCTAAAAAAACACATCCAAACTAATGATATTGTCATTGATGCAACAGTTGGTAATGGCCACGACACATTGTTTCTGGCTAACCAAATTGGACCTCAAGGAAAATTATTTGGCTTTGACATACAACAGTCAGCTATTGACTCAACACTAGCAAAATTCCAAAGCCTCCCTTTTACTCAAAATTTAAGACTATTTCATGCTAGCCATGAATCGATTAAAGAAAAAATACCTGCAGAATATCATTGCAAGATTTCTGCAATTATGTTCAATCTTGGCTATTTGCCAGGTGGTGATAAATCCATTATTACGTCTGCACCATCGACAATAAAAGCATTAAATGCGGCCTGCGCGATAATAGCGGATAAAGGTATTATTACCGTAACAGCCTATCCTGGTCATAAAGGTGGCGATTTAGAAACAATAGAAATAGCAAACTGGCATGAGCAATTAAATAAGAGCCAGTTTCAAACGAATATTATTAACAGCTCAATGAACACACAAACAGCGCCGATACTTTTTATCATACAGAAACAAAGTAATCACCATTAATGCAATTACAATCTGCTATCATTTTGTAAGTTTTATTTACAATAACTTTAGGAAATCCATGTCAGAGTTTAATAATGTATCAATCATAAAAAAAGCAAATGTCTATTTTGGTGGTAATGTCTCTAGCCGTACTATAAACTTCGCAGATGGCTCTATTAAAACCTTAGGCTTTATGTTGCCAGGAGAATACTTATTTAATACCGCCGATAAAGAACTGATGG
>CAIVAH010000099.1 GCA_903903765.1 uncultured Methylococcaceae bacterium | reverse complement strand
GTTGATTTGCAGAGCCCTAACGCTAAACCATTATTATCTCGATACCAAGTGGGCCAAGTTAAAGTTGCATCAGCAGGACCATGATCTAACAATACCGCATTTGCTGAGCCAGAAAGACATAAGGCTCCCACCACAGCAAGTAGGATAGAACGTATTAATGTAGGTTTACTTTTAAAGTTTTTCATGGTCTTTATATGTTGTCAGTACCTAATTGGACTTAGGTTTATCATATAAAAACTAGGGAAATAGGGTAACTACATGTTTATGTGGTTTTGTTAAAGTATTTATTTGGTATAAAGAAAGGTGTTGGTGTGGTTTTTTAGTAGAACCTAAAAAATATATGTAGTTAGAAAAGTTTTATGTGTTATGGCTGATGGGTAGCGTTACAAACTGACTGTCTGTAACGCTACTTAATACAAAAGTGAACTTGCACTCAAGCTTTACCAAGCGTGCAAGGTTTGAGGCTTAATTAATCGTAACGCTTATATTGTTAAGAGTAGTACCCGCTGCAGTTCGTAAACTGATAGGAGATTTACAAGTAACCCCTGGTACTGTTGTATTAAACAACCAACCGCCTTTAACCACATTAACCGCTGAGCCTAATTTGCTATTGGTTAATACAGCAGGCACTGTTGCTGTGGTGTACAACTGCACAGTATTCAAGTTTGGCACAGTACTAGAACCAATGATGGTCCAAGCGTTTGTTAAACTAGAACAGGTTGCTCTAACCACCGCGACTCTTTCTATAATAGGCGCGACTACTTGTACATTTTGAATACAGCTGGCTGATAAGCCCGCTTGATCCTTTGCTGTCCAAGTCACCGAAGTAAAACCTAACGGTAAACTAGTAGTCGGTGCTGTAACAGTAGGCACAGCAAGATTATTAGTTACCCCTGTTACGGTCGGTACCGATACATTGTCAGTCGCTGTGGGTAAACCTAAGGTTTGACCTTGGACTAAAGTGACTGCCGCAGGGCAGTTACTTAACACCGGTGCAGCCTGATCCGCTACCGTTACATTAAAACTAGCGCTACCCACATTACCGGCATTGTCAGTTGCACTACATGTAACCGGAGTGGTACCTATAGGAAATACACTACCCGAAGCCGGTAAACAAGACACCCCAGCCACAGAAACCCCAGAAGCGGCATCAGTTACTGTAGGTGCTGTATAAGTCACTACCGCACCAGCTGCACTGGTAGCTGCTTTAATACCAGAACTACCCACCGCAATGGACACGATAGGTGCTGAGCTATCCACTTTAAGCGTTGGCGTTGTTACCGTTGTTGACGTACCGCCCGCACTGGTAGCGGCACATGACAAGGTTACGCCTGCAGCCGTAGTATTAGCAACAGCAGGTGTATTGACACAACCTGTTTTGGTGGTTACTAACGATTGGGCATCTGTTACACTCCAAGTCACTGCTGGATTGACTTTATACCAACCATTAACACTGGGTGTGCCGGGGGTTACCGTATAAGAAACCACGGGTGCAGATTGGTCAGCCACATTCACCACGAAACTAGTCGTGCCAATATTACCAGCCACATCGGATGCACTACAGTTAACCGTAGTGGCACCGATAGCAAATGAGCTACCCGAAGCCGGTAAACAAGACACGCCCGCTGCCGCAACACCAGAACCCGTGTCAGTAACCGTCGGTAATGTATAAGTAACCGCTGCGCCTGCTGTTGTAGTTGCCGCTGTAATTGCAGAATTACCTACAGGAACAGTTAGCGTAGGTGCTGTTGCGTCCACAAGCAAATTAGGCGTACTGATCGTTGCCGACGTACCACCTGTACTAGTTGCAGAACAAGAGTAGCCGATGCCTAAAGCTGAAGTATTTGCTACCGCCGCTGTGTCGACACAGCCTGTTTTAGCAGATACTAACGATTGGGCATCCGTTACGCTCCAAGTTACCGATGGGTTGACTTTATACCAACCACTAGCGCTAGGTATGCTAGGGTTAACCGTATAAGAAACCACAGGTGCGCTTTGATCCGCTACATTCACCACAAAGCTGGTAGTTGCCACATTACCGACATTATCTGATACCGTACAATCCACAGGGGTTGCTCCGATCGCAAATACAGTACCTGAGCTGGGTAAACAAGACACACCTTCAATACTAACGCCAGAACCCGCATCCGTCGCAGTCGGTAAGCTATAGGCTACCGTAGCCCCAGCTGTACTGATTGCAGCAGTGATAGCATTGTTAGCAACAGGCACGGTTAACGTAGGTGCTGTGCTATCTATATAAATAGTCGGTGTAGTGATAGTGGTTGAAGTACCGCCGCTGCTAGTCGCTGAACACGAAAAAGACACGCCTGTGCTAGTCGAGTCTGCTAATGCTGCGCTATCCACACAACCTATTTTTGCCGAGACTGTCGATTCTGCATCCGTTACACTCCAGGTTAAAGACGGCTTAAAGCTATACCAACCATTGATATTAGCCGCACTTGGGGTGAGGGTATAAGACACGACAGGAGGTGTGCTGTCAGGTGGAATGATTTTTAACAAAAAAGCGTGCCGATCATAACCCGCTACATTATTGGTGGTAATGTTGGCAATGCCCACAATATAATGACCATCTTCACTGACCGCAGTGGCTTCAATTAAATCCCAATTGGTTTGCGTAGCGGCATCAATAACCGGATCAATCAAGGTGTTTAAGTCTTGTATGCCCAAACCACTTTGCCATAAGAATGCTTTTTGAGCGGCATTACCGGCCGTAAATGAATAACCAACAATATCGCCTGCGCTACTGATGCCTTTCGCTTCACTAAAAGAACCCCCTAAAGTCGTGAGATCTTTCATTTTAGGTGTGGCATTGGCTTGCCATAAAAACGCATGTTGCGCCGCATCTAATGTCGTTGTAGAAGAACCAACGATATCACCTAAGGAATTGATATCAAAAGCCGCACTATGCGTGCCACCTAACGTACCTAGATCCGTTTTAATGGCGCCATTCCATAAGATAGCATGAGTGGCTTTGTTACCGGTTAACGATGAAAAACCCACCACAGCACCCGAAGCATTAATAGCTAAGGCATGACTGTTACCGGTACCGTCTAATGTACCTAAGTCAGAAATAGTGTTGTTCACACCTTGCCAAAGCACTGCGTGCTCAGTACCTGCCGCTGTAGTAGAAAAACCGACGATACTGCCTGAATCATTAATATCAAAAGCCCGACTATTAGACGCTTTCGTTGGGGTTAAGGTATTTAAGTCAGTCAGATTAGCTAAAGGTGGGGTGGCGGCGCCATTCCATAAAAAAGCATGATAATTAGCATCACCTGATAAAGTGGCTGAACCAATCACTTTGCCCAAATTATTAATGCTATAGGCTTGGCTGTATTTACCGCCTAAACCGATTAAATCGTTCGGTGTAGTCAGGCCTTGGCCTACTATTGCATGTTCAGGAAAGTTATCAGTTAAGCCGGTTTCAGTACTTAGGGTATGCGCAAAACCACTGGCAATTCCGCTATTATTAACACTTAAGCTAATCGCGTACAGACCACCTAAACTACCCAAATCTTTGATCGTGTATTGCGGTATCGCTTGGGCAGTCGCAAAAGGCAAGATTGCCCCTAAGCAACTGAGGCTTATTAATTGTTTTCGTGTAAATTTATGTTGCATGATCAACTCCTTAAAAAGCCGATAAAGGTACAAACCCGAATTGATCACAAACCCAGGCGCGCGTAGAACCAGAAGCTATAATCGTGAGATCCGTAAATCCTGCGCTGTCTTCAACACCGATAGAATTGATGATGCCACCGGTAACGGCTTTGATAGGGGTCGCTTGATGATTTACGATAAATTGGATACCTGTCACTGCAGGTGCCAGCGCTTGTCCGGCATCTAAAAGCATACCAAATTGCGCAACGCGTTGATTAAAATGTATATTCACTATGCGCCCTGTGGGATCACCCTGAAAAAAGGGTACTACAGATCCCACTATAAAATTACTAGCCACACCCTTGCGGATTTTTCTGTCCAAGGCGTTAGTTAACGTTATCGGGGGTAGAGACGTTATGCCGTTGTAGCTATAAAAGTCGCTGCTACCAAATTGAATGGCGCCATTCCCGCAATTAATGGCAGAAATATTTAAGTCGCCACGGATAATGCAAGCCGTCAATTTAGGGGTTTTAAGATTCAATTCAGCTTGTAAAGCCGCCGTCACTGAACCGTTAGAATCACCCGCAACAAATTTATTGGTCACTAATGAGAACAAAGAGTAGCGAGTCGCGGTGCTGGGCATCGCATCAATCAATTTAGGTGATGCTAGTGCTGATTCCGTTAGTCCCATGAGCGTAGCCAATAGGCCTACTATTTTTAACAGTGTGTTAGGTTTCATATTAACTCTCCATTTAAGTCTAAATAATTGACTCAAACTAGTTTTGTAAAGCCATTAACGTATTCTACAAGCGCAAAAATGGATTGCTAAGAAGCTTAGCAATCCAGATTTACCACTTATCTAAATGATTAAGAGCAATAAAGTTTCTAGTAAGAGGAACTTATCTTATTTAAAACTAATACCACTGTTTACTACGGCACCACTAGGTGATACACATTGCACGGTAGTGCCAGTTCCTGTAGTCGGTAATGGTGCAGTTGCTGCAGGGATTTGGAATTTACCTGTTACGTCAACCGCTGCACCTGTACCAATCTCTTTTCTTGGAGTTAACGCTACACCTGCATTAGCCGTTAAGTAGCAACGAATGTTGTTAGTACTTAATGCCGCATTAAACCAAGTGCTGTTACCTGCGATGGCTGCCCATCTGCCTTTTGTAAAAGATGGTGCTCTTGTAAAAGTAATGACTTCTGGGCCAGCAAAGGTAGTGACTTGCACGGTTGTTGGTGCAGAGACAGTACCTGACACATTAGCCACTGTATAAGTAAAGCTATCAGTGATGCCAGCTGTTCTGCCAGTATAAGTAATAGTACCGTTTACATTGGCAACCGCAGTGCCGTTTGTAGGTAAGCCTACAATCTTAACTGATCCTGCATTTAGCGCATTAAGTGCATCAGCCGTTGATGCTTTATCGTTAGTTAATACATCTAAGGTTCTTGCTACTGTTCTTGCCGCACCGTACTGATCAGCAGTTGTTACTGGAGCAGTCGCTGTTAATGCAAGGTTTAATGTTGCAGTTTTTGCTAAAGAAACCGCGCCGGCATTAACACCTGGTGTTGGGTTTTGAATCGCAAATTGGAAGCTATCCACACCAACAACTGTTCCTACATTAGGTGTAAAAGTAAACACACCATTTGCGGCTGTTGGCGTAATTAAACCACTAGCAGGTTGTTTAATTAAAATAGCGTTTAATGGTAACGTAATCGTAGTTGTACCTGTGATGTTAGCAGTGAATACTGAACTAGTACCTACAGGTATGACAGGTGCTGGCGAGATGTTTTGTGGATTACCATTCACCATAAACAAATCTTTTTTACTGATGCCGCCTGCAGATGAGGATACAGAAATTGACACAGGTGGCTCTTGAGTTAATGGAATGATTGTTTTAAAGCATTTTGCATCTGCTGAGCTCACACCAAAAGCGACTGTATCCGCACAAGCAAGAGCCGTTAAGTTAGTAGTCACCCCAGAAATACCACCGATTGCTAACGCTGGGTCAGTTGCTTCATCAGATGATTCAGCTTTAACTAAAAGTTCGCCAGTGATAGTGTTGTAGCTAGCCAAAGTAATATCTACTGAATCGATGACTTGTTTAGAACTAGATACGATTGGGTTGCTAGTTTCATCTGTTACTAAAATAGAAGCCGGTACATCATTTGCTAAGGGATATTCTACATGGCCATGGTACTTGCCTTTAGTAACCGCATCTTCTAACAATTGCATACTCGGTAAACCAGCACCGGTTAAAATTAATTTATGTGCAGGAACAGCTGTAGCCCATACGTCTACTGCATTAACGCCAGTCGTTACATTACGGCTTTTTTGGGCGTGATCCACTGCTAAATTAGAGGCAATCGGTGCTTTCCAACGTTGACCTAACACAACAGCTTGATTAACGTGTAATACGTTACGTGGGTAACCATCTTGACCTATAAGATCGGTTGGATTTACTAGCGTGTCATTCAGTACTGCGCCCGCTGGGCCTCTTACTTCAATGTAGTTTTGTGGTTTGCCTGCGGCATCAATAAAAGGACTACCTTTAAAAGTATGGTTGATAGTAGGGTCACCTAAGAATGTTTCATTACCAACGGTTAATGTCTCACCTGGGTTAATGACGTCCCACTCAAGAAATGGACCAATAGGGCCATCCATCGCTGCATTATAATCACCAATTAAACCCGCTGGTACGTCAAAAGTAACAAATACAGCTGCATTATTACCGACTAATGTGTTGGTAGTTGTCGCTGTTACGTTAGTAAATGTTTCTTGGCCATAGGGGTGAATAACGGTGTAATCGCCGTTCCATGCAGGGTTGTTAAAGTTTAAGGTAAAACGTAAACGTGCAAATAGAATTTCTTGACCTTTAGTAGGGACAAGTGATAAATAAGCACTTTCTAAGGCAGCAGTATAAGAGAAATTAAAGCCGGTAGCTGCGCCTGGTTTTTGTTTATATTGTAAATAGTTGTAAAAAATTTCAGCACCTACGTTGCCAGGGAAGCCCGCTGTATCTGCAACTAAAGGAAAACACATGGTGCCGCCTGCAGCATTAGGTGAGGCTGCAGTTGATTTACATAAGCCTACTGCAGTACTGTTATTATCACGGTACCATTGTGGCCAACTCAAAACAGCATCAGATGGACCATGATCTAATAATACTGCATTAGCAGCGCCTGAGATCAACATAGAACCAGCCAAAATCAATTTGATTGATTGGCTCAATACATTTTTTTTAGTTTTCATCATACATTCCTCGTTAAGGTTTATTTACTTTCATAAAGTTTCAATTCTTATACCCCACAACGTGATCATTCACAGTTCCGAATGTACTTCTGTGTTGTGTGGGTATAGTTTATGTAAATCCATTCGCTAAGGTAACTACATGTTTATGTAGTATTTAAAAAAAACATTAAAAATTTTGTTTTTAGCTTTTATTAAAATACTTTTTGAACAGTATTGTCTAAAGCTGGTGCTTATTCTACACATAATAAATAAATATGTTAACTTTAAATTCTGCTTTATATAGTATAAAAATAAATTGTACTTGCGCTATTAATCGAGGTTATTGTTTTTAATACAGAGGGTTACGAGGCTATTTCAAAAAAGTTAAAATTGTTAAGCTATATTTTTTGTTAAATGCGCATAAAAGTGTCGACAGTCGGTCTATGTATTGTTATCATTTGCCAAAATAAAAAGTTAATATACTTTAAGTGTTTTATCTAGCAGTACTTACGCGATAACTATAGACGAGGTGATGATATGTCCGCTGTTTCTTATGCTTTGGGATCCCCAAAGCGCTGTTTGTTGGTAGAAGATGACCCCTTATTTACGGAGCAGATTAAAGAGGCTGTCAAATTAATGGGTTTGCATTGGTCTATTGATGATGTGCAAACGGGTCAGGCGGCTAAAGATATAATTAGTAAAGCGAATAAAAAGCTGGATTTAGTGTTGGTGGACTTAGGTTTACCAGATGTGCACGGTAATGAAGTGATTCGAGCGGCTAAAAAAGCCTTTCCTGAAACACCCATCTTGGTGGTGTCTGTTTTAACGTCAGAACGCAATTTATTAGAAGCGATTCGCCTAGGTGCGAATGGTTATGTGATTAAAAACGATACCACGCTATCAATTAGTCATGGTATTCAATCGGTATTAGAAGGCAGTTATCCGATTAGCCCGCAATTAGCGCAGTATTTATTTAGGTTAGCAGGTTCGCCTAAGTTTTCTATGACGCAGAATTTTCCGGAATTAACACCTAAAGAAACCAGTTTATTAAGATTACTGGCTTTGGGGAATACGTATGGCCAAGTGGCGGATATTTTGGATATAAAATTATCGACCGTGCAGTTTCATATTCGTAATTTGTACAAAAAATTAGAAGTGCATTCACAAGCCCAAGCCGTTTCCAAAGCGAATAGTATTGGTTTATTCGATTTGGACGGTATGGGCTTAGAGTCTACCAATACAGGATCGGGTGTTCCTGCTTCAAATAGCATACTGTAAGATAAAACAAATTTGGGTGCCGGGGTGCGTGTTTTCAAAATGCAAACTCCCACCCACCTCTAGGGAGCGTTTTTTCATATTACGCAAGCCTCGTCCCGATTGAAGCACATCAGGCATGCCAATGCCATCATCTTTAATCGTAATCATTAATTCCGCCTGACTATAAATCGCTGCAATGTAAATATTATTGGGTTGAGCGTGTTTTAAGGCATTGTTAATGGCTTCTTGAATAATGCGCATAATATGCAAGATGGATCTTGAATCTAAGCTAGGCACTGTATTTAATTGAATATTCCAATGAAAAGCAATGGCCGAATTCGCATTGCGTTGTTCGGTGCGGTATTTAAAATTAACGAGCGATGTGTGTAGGTTCTTTTCATGGTTGGCAAAAGTATCAACCACGATATGCAAGTCTTCCATGCATTCTTGTAGAATGTTCGCCATTTGTGGGTTGCTTAACCGACCCTTTTGCGCCATTAAGCCCGCGCTGGAAAGTTGAGAGCCAAAGCCGTCATGTAAATCTTCCATAATGCGCTCATGTTCTAAAGAGATGCGGTGCGCAACGGTTAATTCTAATAAATCTTTCTCTAACTCTTTTTGTTTGGTGACATCTAGGATATAGCCACTCCACAACACAGACTTATCTGCATAAGTTCTGTTAGGCAAGGCGGATAGCTTAATCCATTTTAATTGCCCGGAGCGGGTAGAGATTCTAAATTCAGTCGTAAATAGGGTGTTATTTTTAATAGCGGGTTTGTCTTTATTTAGTAGTTCTGGCAAATCTTCTGGGTGTATTTGCTGGTAAAACTTAGCAATATCGGCACTAATTTCAGCAAAGCTCAGTTCAAATATATCTTCTGCTCTTTTACTTAAATATTCGTAATCACCCTTGCCGTCTGGGTACAGCCTATAATCGTAAAGGCCGCAGGGCAGGGTATCGCTCATTAAGTTAAAGCTCATATTAGCTTGTAGTAAATCGGCTTCTATTTGTTTTTGTGGGCTGATATCGGTAATAAGACACACAATTCCTTCTGGAATGTCTTTCTTTAGGATGCGCCGCGCTTTAATGTGCCCCCAAAATTCTGTGCCATCTGCGCGTTGATAAGTCCGAGTATATTCGGTGGTATCCTCTTTATTTTCTAGTAAACCATGCAGGCAACTAAAATCATTATGCTGGTCGTCAAATCTAATGGCGGTAGCAATGTGTTGACCAAGCAGTTGTGCTTCGGTGATATGAAATATCTCTAGCATCCGCTGATTGACGCGATTGATTATGCCGTGTTGATCAATATAAAACAGCGCCGCATCGGTGGTATCAAATATGGATTGTAAGAGTTGGTGGTCGATACAGTGTGAACATTTATCGGTCATGATATTTTAAAAAGGCTCGTTATTACAGAATTTATAGACGGAAAAGCTCCTGTGCAGCAGGGTTATAGGGAGCTGATGATAGTTATAGTTAAGATTATAAACAGAATTATAGCAGTTTAAACAATTGGAATCGCTAGATTATTAGTTGAATGGCTTAATGTTTTAAGAGGACACCGCTCTCTAGTTAGTTTTACTGAGCTGGAATATAATTGGGGTTGCACATGCAGTAGTTTAGGTATGGCAGCTAATTTGATTAGTACCACGGTTGGGAGTTTGGTTTACCTTGAAGCTAGCCTGGTTTACCTTGAAGTCAGTCGGCTTCACCTCGAAGTCAGTCGGCTTCACCTCGAAGCTAGTCGGCTTCACCTTAAAGGTTTAGCTTAGGCAATAAAGGTTTTAGTGAGGCCACTAAAACTTTTACTGCGCTACTATTTGTGTTTGGGAGCCCACCTATCTTAAATACCCACCCCTAAAATAAAAAAGTACCACACAATAAGATTGAGTGAGCCTACAAAATAGTTTTCTGCCTTCCTAATAAGCGTTTATAAGCTTACTAATATAAATTAGCCGGCTAACGCGACTGCATCTGGGCGTGCGCCATTCGGTTCCATCCAGCGGACGTATTCGGCAATAAATTTAGGGTCGCCTAGGGCAGGGGTCATGCCCCAAGTTTCTAAGGCTTCGATGCCAAATTTAACCACACCCGTATGTTGTGAACGGTCTTGGTCAATTTTAGGGTCTGTAGAATTAAAACCTAAGTGAATTCTGATCGCTTCAATATCGTCTTTAGTGCCAGTTAAAAAAGTCCAGCCATCTTTAATATGGTGCATTTTACGATAGTCTTTAAGTTTTTCTGGGCTGTCTTGCACTAAAGAAAACGAATACATAAACACATCTTTACCCATTCGATCGCCAAATTCTTTATAGACCTTTTTAAGATTTTCGGTCATACCAGGGCAAATGCCTTTGCAGTCTACATAAGTAAAATTAATTAAAACAATTTTATCTTTTAATAAATCATCATAAAAGTGCACTAGCTTACCTTCGTGGGTTAATAAAGGTAAGTTAAGAAATTTATCTCTGCGACGTTTGGCAATTGCAGCTTGGGTTTTTTGTTTTGAAGTAATGGGGGTGACAGAGGCAAGTGATGGCGAATTATCAGCTGCCAAGGCTAAGCCTGCAGTCGCTGCTAAAGTAGATTTGATAAAATCGCGCTTATTCATCGTTTATTCCTCAGTTAATGGTTTACCATAATTATTAATTCAATCTATGGGACTAGTTTAGCTAAGCAGTCTAGTCTTTGGTACTACATGTTTATGTAGTATTTAAAAGTATTTTAACATATTGTGATTTTATTGCTAGGATATTTTTATTTTAAATGCTTGTTTATAAAGGTATAGAGTGAGTTTTATTAATGAACTCTTGTTTTTATTAATAAAATTTTTTAATAAATTTTTCAGCGCTTGATGTTCGGTAGGGCAATGGGGGACTTTAGAGGGGGGTAAGGATTTAAAGATAATATTTATGTTAAAAAATATTTTTAAAATTGTGTCTAATGATAGGAATGCTATTCAGGAAAAAAGGTCGGGGGCCTGGAACCTGGCTAGGGGTTGCAAAGTTCCAGAGTTGACAACTGCCGCAATAGGAAGCGGCAAGGTTTATTTACCGGCTTTGGGATCGGTGGGGGGAACAATTTTAAATCTAATCATCATGCCATGATCTTCATGCACGACATTGTGACAGTGACAAGGATAATCGCCTACCCAATCTCTAAATTGCATTTTAATGGTTAAGCTTGAAGTACCCGCAGTGCCTTGGGCGCCTTCGCCCACCCGATACACATCTTTTCTAGATTGATCATCAAGTGCAGGGGCATTGCCATTACGTTTAATTAATAGGCTTTCTTCATGATGAATATGTATAGGATGTGACCAGCCACCACCCGAGGTAAAGGTCCATTCTTCACAGGAACCTTCCGCAGGATAAGCTGACATGACTAACGGGCTGTATAGTTTCCCGTTGACATTCCAGGCGCCATTACTGGTGCCAAAACTGAAGCTACGCCTTACGGTTGCCTTAGGTTGTACTGGTAAGGGCACCATTTCCTGAGTTTGAAGCATCTTCATCGGTGCGCTGTAATCGTCTGTTACTAACGGCCCGGTAATTTTAAACATTAAAATTTCGGTCGCTGCACTGGATGCTAATATTCTGCCGGTGGTGCCTTTAGAAGGCGCTAAAGATTGCAATCTATTTTCTAGATATACAATGTCACCGTTTTTGTAATGACTAAAATCTATAATGATATCCGCACGTTCTGCCACACCTAAACGGACACTAGGGACTATTTGGGCTTTGGGTAATAAATTACCGTCATTAGCTATGCGTGTCATTAAGGTAGGCACTTTTATGGTTGGCTTGCCATTTTTTAATGATAATTCTAAGAAAGTTGATGGGCCACCGTTTAATAATCTAAAGCGGTATTTACGGCGTTTAACTTCTAAGAACGGTTTAATTTTAAAGTTAACACAGGTCATGTCACCTTTAAAGCCACCACTATTAAATAAATCCATAAACATTTGACCATCTTGGTCAAAGGTTTTATCACTAATGACCACCGGAATATCGTATTCGCCGCTGGGTAATCTTAAGCCCGTGGTTTCGTTATCGGTGTCAAGATTAATATCACTACTAAATAAAGAGTAGAACGAGGCCATGCCTTTGTAGACATTTTGGGCAGTAAAGTCCATACGATGATCATGAAACCATAAGGAACTTTGGGTTTCTTTCCAATCTCCTGCACACTCGTAATATTGTTTTGTGCTGGCATCATAACGGGTGGATTTTGTATGCGTGCTTTTAAAACCAGCCCGAATATTGGGATACCAAAAATCATAAAATTTACCTGAATCAAAAAAGCGATTAGGGCCGCCATCGGATTCGGGGGGGTTATGTGCATTATGTAAATGCGGGGAAATTTGATTAATGCCAAAGCCTTGATTATCTCGGCCATGCATCGGCAAACTATTAAACATGCGCATTAAGACTGGTTGGCCGTAATTCGCTTTAATTCTGACAGGGCCGCACGCATAGTCACCATCAACATTAGGCGTCATATCTTTATAAGTCCACACTTTTGAGTTAAAGCTTGGATATTCTTCTGAACAATAAAAATTCCAATCAATTTCGCAACACTCTAACTCGTATTTAATTGAATTTTCGCCATTTAAGGCTTGCCATTGTTGATGCGGTTCGCGTCTGGCATCGGTATATTTTTCCCATTCACCTATCTCGCCACAACCTGAGTGAAATTTTTCAATGTTTAAGGTAGCCGCATGAGGATATTCACCAGCAGGCAAACCCATAAATTGACTGACCGGTTGACAGGCTTTTGGAATGACTAAGGGTTCTGACCAGGGTTTTTTACAAGCAGGACTGACGACCAAGAAATTATTGTTATTACCCGCATTTTGCGCCTGAGCTAAACCAGGAATTAAACTGCCACCTGATATTGTTACCAAGCCGCTAGCGCTGGCGGTTAAGCCCATCTTGAAGAGTTCTCTACGCGTTACGCCCGCAGCTTCAATATCGCGCACTTCTTTAATGTACTTAGCAACATGTGTTTCGTGTTTGGAATGGCTAAATAAACTTCTGGTTTTTTTAAACATAGACCTACCTGATCAGTAAAGTTTAACGCTTATTAAATAAATTAACATTTGTATAGTTTGTATCTTAGCACTTGGAAATATTTTGTCCATAAAAAAGTTAATTTATTTATTTTTTTTATTTTATTTTTACAAAACTAGCCAGTTGGTTTTAAGGTCAATGATTATTCAATATCCGTTATATATAGTGTGTACTAGAGTTTTAGAGCGATAAAGTATTTCAATATAGTGAAACAAAAATGTTAAACCACATAGATATGTAGTGTTGTGAATTTTAACAAATAAGTAGAATTGTATACGTATTAAAAATTCGTTGAAGATGGGCGTATATAGCCAGCGCGTGAGTAGAAAGGTATTGCTGAGGTAATGGTTATGCTGAGATATATCAATAGTTTATGTAAGTTTTTTTAATTTGTTGTTGTATGTATTTGTTTGATTTTACGTATGAATTTGTTTAAATATTTTGGGAAGGTATAAGATGGATAATAAAAAACAAACCATCAAACTAATTGTTAAGAAAAAGCCAATTTCTTTATTGGCGTTAACAATTGGTTTGTTAAGTGGGTCGGTCCATGCGGGCGGCTTTAACATTCCAACGGCTCAGGTTGATCCTGTGACAGGTGTATCGAAGCCCGTGCCTAGTCCGTTATGTATTAACGGTTCTTGTGCGACTGAATTTACCGCTAAGATGTTTACCTTTGAAGAGTTTGGTACTTTTGAAGATACCAGCAAATCCATTGGTATCTCGAGTATTGATAATACCCGTACGTTCCCTGCGCCTGCGGATTGTACCTCTGGCCCGGATGGCGCTTTATTAGATGGCTTCTTAAAAGAGAAAATGAATTCGATCCCGGTGCGGGTGGTGGATGAAACTATTCCTAACCCATGGGAAGCTAAAGTAAATGAGTGTTTAGCGACTAAAACGGCGACGTTGCTGAAGGTCGTCCCGGTGGTGAGCAGTTTGCACATCAACGTTGGGATGAGTTTCCGTATAAACGCTTTTTTCAATCCGCACAATCGGGCGCGCGTGTTAATGGTGGATTACGTGATGGCGTGCAGTTGCACGGTTATGCAAATGGAGAGTTTGGCCCGAACGGTTTGTATTATATTGATGCGAACGGTGACGGGATTCCGGGTACGGCGGGTGCGGTGATTAAATTGCATCCTAACTTACCGATCCAAGATAAAAATTCAGTGTGGACGTTTGACGGTACTTTACCGCCGAAGATATTAATGGCGCGTTATGGTGAGCCGTTAATCTTTAGACATTTCAATGGTCT
>CAIVAH010000098.1 GCA_903903765.1 uncultured Methylococcaceae bacterium | reverse complement strand
GATTGGTATGTTTTAGATTATCCGCATCATAAGGGCATGCAGACATTGGTTAAGGATCTAAATAACCTTTATAAAACGCATCCGGCATTGTTTTCGCATGACTTTGAGCCGCAAGGTTTTGAATGGCTAGATTGTCATGATGTTCAGCAATCTATTATTAGTTATAGACGCAAAAGTAATCATGAAGAAATCATTGTTATTTTAAATTTTACTCCAGTTCCTAGAGAAAACTATCGATTAGGTGTGCCTGATGAAGGTATATATACAGAGATTTTTAACTCTGACTCTAAATATTATGATGGTAGCAATGTGGGTAATGGCTCAATAGGATCTGAGGCTATTTCTTGGATGAATCAACCTTATTCAATTAACCTTAATTTGCCTCCTTTAGGTGCTTTAATTTTAAGGGTTTAAAGTATTTATCGTTGAATTTCACTGTGATTTTAAGCGCGGTAAGGTTTAATTATTTAGAAATTTATTAGACGATTTTTTAATTAGATGAAAAAAATTCTTTTTGTTACTAGTGAGGCTCACCCTTTAATTAAAACGGGAGGACTTGCAGATGTCTGTGGTAGTTTACCTAAAGCTATTGCTGAATTAAGACAGGATATTAGGTTGATTATTCCAAATTATCAAGCACTCAAAAAAAGTGAAAGCGTAAGATTTTTATTTTCTTTGCGTGTAGATAATCGCAATATTAATATTTTAGAAACAAAGTTGCCTGATACTAATGTGCTGGTATGGTTAGTTGACTATCCAGCTTATTACAATATTCCAGGTAATCCCTATGTGGACGAGTTGGGAGAGCCTTGGGCTAATAATTCAGAGCGCTTCGCATTATTTTGTCGTATCGTAGTAGAAGTTGCTATGGATAGAGTTTATCAAGATTGGAAGCCTGATGTGGTGCATTGTAATGATTGGCAATGTGGTTTAGTACCAGCATTATTGTCCATAGAAAATGACAGACCGGCAACCGTTTTTACGATTCATAACATGGCTTATCAGGGGTTATTCCCCATCAGTGATGTGGCGATATTAAATATCCCTGGTCAATTGTGGCATCCAGGTGGGCTTGAGTTTCATAATAAATTATCTTTTATTAAAGGAGGTTTGGTTTATTCAGATTACGTAACCACTGTAAGTCCAACATATGCTTTAGAAATTCAGACATCTGAATATGGTTATGGCCTCGAAGGTCTTTTAGACTATCGTAAAGATTCTCTGGGCGGTGTTATCAATGGTATTGATTTGGATCAATGGGATCCAGAAACAGATGCCTATCTTCCTTTTAATTTTTCACTAAAATCTCTTGATCAAAAACGTCTAAATAAAACAGCTTTACAAACAAAATTTTTGTTACCTATCAATGCTGATATACCGCTTTTCGGTTTGATTGGCCGTTTAGTCGAGCAAAAAGGTATAGATTTGATCTTGGAATGTTTGCCGGAAATGATGAGTATGGATGTTCAATTTGTTTTGTTGGGCAGTGGAGACAAGGTTTTTGAAAAAAAACTGCAGGTTCTTGCCAAGCAATATCCGAATAAAATGGCTATAAACATTGGTTACGATGAAGGTTTGTCCCATCTCATTGAGGCAGGTTCAGACGTTTTTTTGATGCCGTCTCGTTTTGAACCCTGTGGTCTAAATCAGATGTACAGTCAGCGTTACGGAACTATTCCTATTGTTAGGAAAACAGGGGGGTTAGCTGATACTGTTACAGATACTTTACCAGAAAGTTTATTAGATAATACTGCCAGTGGTATTGTTTTTAATGATGCTAGTGCGAGTTCTTTATTGGAGGCCATTAAGAGGGCTTTAATACTTTATGGTGTGCCTGAAAGCTGGAGAAAAATGCAAGTGTCTGGGATGAAGAAAGATTTTTCTTGGCAGAAGAGCGCTGAAAAATACCTTGATATTTACGATAGTATTTAAATCTCAAATAAATATAAATTGATGGATAAAAAACCTTTGATTCGGTGGTTGTATCTATGAACGAAGTTCAATTGTTGTATATACAAAATGTTATTTATAAAAAGAAGAATATTCTTATTCAAGAGTTAACTTTTTTTATTAAAGTTCAAAATTTAAATCCAAGTAAGGTTTGTGAGGTGATTTGGGTTGGTGAAGATGAGCAATGGCATACATTATCAGCTCATTTTCATAGTGCAATAGATGATGATCAAGAATATTGGCAAGCAAGTTTGACTTGTAATGCTAGTGATACAGAGTCATTGCCAGGTAATATTGAATGTGTTTTAAGATATAAAGTTCTTGATGAGGAATATTGGGATAACAATCAAGGGTTAAATTATTTTAGTCAAGCGGATTCTGGCATAAGGTTGACAAATTCTCAGATTGTACAAAATATTAATTTTGATAATAAGTTTTATCAAGGACAGCGTTTTCTTTCTATTACCGTTGCAGTCCAGGATAATAGTGAAGCAGAGTCAGTTATTATTCATTGGACGACAGATAATTGGCGTATTTCTCAGAAAACAGAGTGTCAATATAAGCGACATTATTGGCCCGAAAATTTAGGAAGTTATGCGCGTAACACTAATCAATATGGAGTAAAAGTTTGGAGTGCCTTGCTTAAAATAGAGGATCCATTTTCCTTAGAGTACAGTTTATGTTACGAATCTGCAGGGGTTGTTCATTGGGATAATAATTTTGGGAGAAATTATTCTTTATCGCATGATTTGTTGCGCGTACTTATTTTAAATTTACATTGTTATCAGGAAGATAATCAAGATTATAAGTTTTCGCAAATTGCTAAAGCAATTGATGAACAACAAGTAGACGTCGTTTGTTTACAAGAAGTGGCAGAGTTGTGGAACCATGGTCATGGTGATTGGGAAAGTAATTCTGCCAGAATTATTAATCAGCGCTTGAAAAATCCGTATTATCTATATTCAGATTGGTCTCATATAGGTTTTGATAAGTATCGTGAAGGTGTTGCTATCCTAAGTCGGTTCCCTTTAGTAAAACAAGCCGCTAAGTACGTTTCTAGTGATACTAATATACAGAATATTCATTCTCGAAAAGTATTGATGTCCCAGATTAATGTACCTTATATGGGTTTAATCAATATCTATTCAGCACATTTAAGTTGGTGGACAGATGGATTCTCCGAACAGTTTGCTCGCTTGAATGATTGGGCAATTTCTAATCATACAGTGGATGTGCAGGCCACTCTTTTATGTGGGGATTTTAATGTGATCCCAGAATCTGAAGGTTATGAATTAGTGATTAGCCAAGGATATGAAGATGTGGTTAATCATGTGCCTACTAGTTTAGAAAAAGGCTTTAAAGTCCTTGATCAACAATGGAGAGATCATCCTGCTGATGATTGCCGTATTGATTATGTTTTTTTAAAAACTCAAAGTGTCTTGCAAACAGTGTCTGTAAGAATGTTATTTACGGATCATGACTATGGGTGTGTGTCTGATCATTGCGGTTATTTAATGACTTTTGAGCCAAAGTAAATAAAACAGGTTAGGTATTAATATGCCAATAGCTGAGCATTATGCCATGCCACTTTCTGGTGAATTGGGTGTTTACTTTCAACGAGTTAATGATTTTAATGATAAATTTCAGCTACGTTGGGGAAAAATAGATTTTGATGTTTTTTATGGTTCGCAAGTTAACGTTAAAATTGTCCTAAAAATTTATCGAGAGCAGGGTATTTGCGAAAATTATCTCGTAGATACGGATGCCTATGAGATTCAATGGAATCGACACAAGCGTAGATCTAGAGATTTTTATATTTTGCCATGGTCTAAATACTTCGGGCATATTAACTGTATCAAGTTTTCTTATATTATTCATTTGGGTGAAAGATCTATTGCCTCACAAAATGAATATATCTACATGGATGGTTATCATTTTAGCTGCGATGATGATCAATATCGATATATTTCCACTGAACACTCAACTTATAATTCATATCGGACCCATGAGTTAAATGCTGAACAATTACAGGCTGATGCAGATTGGTATAATCATCATTTTGATACGCTTAAGCTAATACCCAAGTTTACTAAAGGGCAACAATATCACCCTTATCATCCCAAACGTTTTCTTCATGATCATATTGACAAGGTAATTCGAATAAAGCGGGAGAATCCAGAACGCTTATGTACTATAAAAATAAGTGTGGATTGCATTGATGATACTGACTTTATAGAACACCTTATATATGCAAGTCAGCATAATGTATTGATTCAATGTGTTGTTGATTGGCGCAAGATGACTTTAACTAATAGCCATAATTATTCGCGTTTAAAGTCGGCTCGTATTGAACTTATTGGCGTTTTCTGTACGCCAAAACATCATTTGATTGAAGTTGAGCCCGATATGCATACTAAATTTGTTATTTTTAATGATGAGGATTGTATTTTAGGATCTTTTAATATAACTTTCGATCGGTGGTGGGCGAATTGGGAATCAGGGATGACATTTCATTCTAAAGGCGTCTGTAGATTACTGGATAATATTTTTCAAAGTCAGCGAGGTGGAGTTAATCAAAAGTATGGGATTGATCCGCTCAGCCACTTTAATCTCTTATACACTTTTGGTCGTCAGATGTTATTAAATGGCAAACCTTATAGACCCCATCATGCTATTTTGGCGGAAGTACGCCGGGCAAGGCATTCAATCAAGCTATGTTTGTTTTTGATGGGAGATTTATTAGGTGAGCATCATGACAGCGTGGTTGATGCTCTGATTCAAGCAAAAAATCGTGGTGTTGATGTGCATATTCTTTTTAATGGTCATTTGGCAAGACAAGGAAAGATAGGTGTTGAGCGCCCAATGGGTGAAGAATTAGAGCGGCCTTTATTGCCTTCAATACAGCACTTAAAAAATTCAGGGGTTAGAGTTGGATTGGTTTATGGGCAGGATGATCATCCGGTGCCCTATTCCCCTATTCATTCAAAATATTGTATTGTTGATGAAAGAGTCGTTTTAGAGGGGAGTTTTAATTGGTATAACACCTCCGTGTTTTCTCATGACCTGTTAGTGATAGTTAATAATAATCAGGTGGCTCAACCTTATCTGTATGAGTTTCAACAGATTCAAGATTGTTTTCGAGTGTATTACTAGATCTGATAATTTTTTAATAGATTTATGTGTATCTAAATGATTATGTAACAGTGATTATGATATAAGAATTCATAATGATTAACGTTTAACAAGATATTTGATATTAAAAGTTTATGGCTGTAACGCAATACGATTTTGACCCAAGTTATGGATATACGTTAGAAACTTTGCTAAATGTTGAAGTTCTTCAAGAGCCAAAGGATTTTGATGACTTTTGGGAGCAACGATATCAAAGAGCATTAGCAGTTGATGTTGGGCCACAAACCAAGTTAATTTCAGAGAACTCATTTGGTTGGCGAGTTTTGGAAATAAGTTATATCTCTACCGATGACTTTGTTATTAGAGGGTGGTTATTGTTACCGGTTTCAGGTGTCGTTAAGCGAGGTTTTATTGTTGGGCATGGTTATGGGGGGTGTGATGGGCCTATTTTTGATCTCCCATTTAAAGATGCGGCAATATTGTTTCTGTGTTTCAGGGGGTTAGCATTAAGTGGGCATGCAAGTATTTCTGCAGAGCCATATTGGCATGTTTTACATAATATTGCTGATAAAGAGCACTATATATTAGGTGGTTGTGTTGAGGATGTTTGGTCAGGTGTCAGTGCATTATTGACCTTGTTTCCTTTCTTATCAGGGCATTTAGCATATATGGGTATCAGTTTTAGTGCAGGTATCGGTGCCATAGCACTTGCATGGGATAAGCGTTTCAATAAAGGTCATTTGAATGTTCCTACTTTTGGGCATCAGATGCTACGCTTAAAATTGCAAACTAATGGAAGTGCTCATAGTGTTCAGCAATATTATTTAACACATAAAAAACAGACCATTCACACTTTAAAATATTACGATGCGGCTATTGCTGCAAGGCGAATTGCAATTCCTATTCATTTTGCTTGTGCATTGTATGATCCTTGTGTAGCTCCTCCCGGTCAATTTGCTATCTATAATTCAGTGACTAAAGATAAACAACTTTATGTTCTTGAAGCAGGTCATCATTGTTACCCCAATCAACAAGTGCAGGAAAAAGAGTTAATGGGGCAACTTGAAAGTTTCTTTAGTACAGAAGAATGTAACTAATAAGGTTGTGCATGATGGCGAAAAATATATCAGTTAAGGTGGCGTTTAAAATTCCATTGATTATTCAATTTTATCTAGGAAGTTAAATGAATCGTGAATATCATAAATGGTGGAGTGATCGGTTAAAGCGTGATATGGAGTTGCTAGTCTTTGGTCATGCTGGGGCGAAAGTATTGATTTTTCCATCGCGATTTGGTCGTTTTTATGAGTATGAAAAATTAGGTTTAGTTAATTCTATAAAGGATAAAGTTCAGCAAGGTTATTTGCAGTTATATTGTATAGATGGCATTGATGCAGAGAGTTTATATAACAAAACTGTGCATCCCAAAGATCGAATTTCTAGGCATATTGATTATGAGAATTACATATTAGAAGAGGTTGTGCCCTTTATGCATAAAAATAACTCTCACGATTGTATGATTTCTCATGGTGTCAGTTTGGGTGCGTTTCAAGCCGCGAATATAGCTTTTCGAAATCCGCATTTATTTAAGAAATTGGTTGCCTTCTCGGGACGTTATGATCTTACATTAAGTATTGAGTACTTTAGTGATTTGTTTGACGGCTACTATGATGAAGATATTTATTTTCATACACCTAGTCATTTTTTACCTAATTTAGAGTGTTCATGGAGATTAAGTTGCTTAAGGGAAATGGATATAATTTTAGTGATTGGTAAAGAAGATCCTTTTTTAGAGAATAATCAGCAATTTAGCACCATTCTTAATTCAAAAAATATAAATCATCAGCTATTGGTTTGGGATGATAGAGCTCACAGTGGTTACTATTGGCGAAGGATGGCGGGTATTTATATATAGTAAACACCTTTGATTTAACAAATAATTTTCTTAAATTATAAATATACTTTATAATACGCGGTTCAACGAGGCAGGTTGCCTCTCCTTGCTTTACCTTCTTTTTAAGACAGAGAGGGGAGGCTTAACCGAAAGGAAAAATAATGCGACATTACGAAATTGTCTTTTTAGTCCATCCGGACCAATCAGCTCAGGTTCCTGCAATGATTGACCGATACAAGTCAACTATTGAAACTGCAGCGGGTAAAATCCACCGTTTAGAAGATTGGGGCCGGAGACACCTCGCGTATCCAATCAGAAAAATCCATAAAGCTCATTACGTATTGATGAACGTTGAATGTGATCAAGCTACTTTAGAAGAATTAGAAAGTGGTTTCCGTTTTAATGATGCTATTTTGCGTAGCATGACATTATTGCAAAAAGAAGCTATCACTGAGCCATCTTTAATTGCAACTTCAACTGCTGAAGAAAATAAAGCCGCAGAATCTAGAGCTAAAGAAGCCGCTGCAAGAGAAGCTGTTGTAGTGCCTGCAACAGATGATATTGATGATGAAATTGACTTAGATGATGTTGATTTTGATGCTGATATCGATGACGCTGACGATATCATCGTTGAATAACACGATAACTTTTTAGATAACGGAAATTAATATGGCACGAAATATTAGACGTAAGAAATTTAGCCGAGTTAGCTCAGAAGGCGGCTCTCAGATTGATTATAAAGATTTAGATTTATTAAGCGATTATATTACTGAAACCGGCAAGATTGTACCTAGTCGTATTACAGGTACAAGCGCTAAGCATCAAAGACAAATCTGTGTTGCAATCAAACGTGCGCGTTTTATTGCTTTACTGCCGTTCTGCGACGCACATAAATAACAAAAAATCAAACGGACGGGGTTGTGAACTTTTTAGCGACATACATCATGCGTGGACGAATTCAAGCCATGATAGTGGCGACGTCTCTAGCTATTTTATCGTTAATGATGCCCCCAGTAAGTGTGTTAAGTTCAGCTACGGTTGGATTGGTTACCTTGAGATTAGGTGCAAAAGAAGGGCTAACAGTATTGGGTTGCTCTAGTCTAGCAACCGCAGTATTAGGCTTTTTTGTAATTGATAGCTTTCAGTTTGCATTAATGTATGTGATGGTGCTTTGGCTACCAGTTTGGATTATTTCAATTGTTTTAAGAGAGACTAGGTCTTTGTTTTTAACCATTGAAATAGCTGTTTGGGTTGGAGTTATAGGCGTCGTAGGGTTTTATCTCTATGATGCTGAACCAGCCATACTTTGGAAAGCAATGTTGTCGCAAATGATTCCTGCAGAAGTTCCGATCGTGGATCTTCAACAGAAAATCGATATGTTAGTGCATTATATGACTGGAGTTATCGCAGCTGGTTCTGTATGCGGACTGCTATTTGGATTATTTTTGAGTCGATGGTGGCAGGCTAATCTTTATAATCCTGGAGGATTTAGGCAAGAATTTTTATTTTTGCAATGCAAAAGTCGATTATCAATAGTTACTTTTGCAATAGTTGGTCTTGCTTATTTAACTTCAGGGATTGTATCTGAGATAGCCTGGAACACGACAATTCTTTTGTTTGTGTTGTTTTCTGTAACAGGTACTGCCGTTTTACATACGGTTTTCTCAAAAATGAAATTAGATCGTTATACAGTGCCTATGCTTTACATAACACTGTTTTTGATTCCTCATGCATTTTTAATCGTTGCATTGGTTGGGCTGAGTGATCCGTGGTTGAACTTACGAAAAATTAAAATCGAATCTACACACGCCTAAGGGCGTATAAATATTGGTTAATAACCGAAAGGTGAGGATAAAAAGATGGAAGTTATTCTTCTTGAAAAGATAGCAAATTTGGGTAACCTAGGTGACAGAGTCACTATTAAATCAGGTTATGGAAGAAACTATCTTGTTCCGCAAGGTAAAGCAGTTGCCGCTACAGCAAATAAAATTGCTGAATTCGAAGCGCGTCGTGCAGAACTTGAACAAGCAGCTAAAGAAAAATTAGAAGCTGCTCAAAAATTAGGTGCAGAGTTAGGCAAATTACAAATCTCAATCGCTCATAAAGCAGGTGATGAAGGTAGATTGTTTGGTTCTATTGGTACCCATAATATCTCAGAAGCTATTACTGCTGCTGGTATCGCAATTGAAAAACACCAAATACGTATGCCACATGGCGCAATTCGTCATATTGGTGATTACGATATCGACATCAACTTACATTCTGATGTTATCGTTACTTTAAGTATTAAAGTAGTCGCTGAAGCATAATAGATAAAAGAACAAGGTATCAGAGGGAACTGGT
>CAIVAH010000097.1 GCA_903903765.1 uncultured Methylococcaceae bacterium | reverse complement strand
CGTCATTAGAGAGAGGGATTGAATGATCATTAGGGCATTGAGTTATATAGCCTGACGATCCAATGTGTGGCTTATTCAAAAAATAGAAGTACACCCTCAAAATAGAAATATTGAGGGTGTAGCACACTAATTAAGCATTGTAGTTAGCTGTAGCAAAATCCCAGTTAACTAAAGCCCAAAACGCTTCTAAATAAGCAGGACGAGCATTACGGTAATCTATGTAGTAAGCGTGCTCCCATACGTCACAAGTCAATAATGGTGTTTGACCTGTTGTTAAGGGGCAACCGGCATTGCTAGTACTAACTAAAGCTAAAGTGCCGTCAGCGTTTTTAACTAACCAAGCCCAACCTGAACCAAAAGTAGTAACAGCACATTTAGTGAATTCTTCTTTGAATTTTTCGAATGAACCGAAAGTAACATTAATTTTTTCAGCTAATTCACCCGTCGGAGCTCCGCCACCGTTTGGAATTAAACTATTCCAATAGAAAGTATGATTCCATACTTGTGCGGCATTATTAAAGATAGGGCCAGAAGACTTCAATATAATTTCTTCTAAAGTTAAACCTTCAAACTCAGTGCCTGGAACTAAATTATTTAAGTTAGTAACATAAGTTTGGTGATGTTTACCATGATGAAACTCTAAAGTTTCTTCTGAAATATGAGGTACTAAACGGTTGCTAGCATAAGGTAAAGCGGGTAATTCAAAAGCCATGTACATGTCCTAATAAAAGTTTAAAGAAATACTCAAAAGAGTGGTTATAATTAAAATCAATAATTTGATTACCCATAACTTTAGCATTGCTGAGCAATTTAATAAAGCAGGAGTTTTCGCTTAGGTGAAATATTAATAAATGACGTTAAAGCAACAATATATACATGGAATTAATATAAGATATTTTCGGAATCAACATCACGTACAAATCAACATAAACTCAATAAGTTACTAACCATTATGACTACAAAAACGAACACTCCCTTAGCCATTAATGTAATAGCGGGTAAACAATACTCTTGGTGTACCTGTGGCTTCAGTCAAAATATGCCCTTATGCGATAATGCGCATCGAGAGTTTTCAACTAAAAAATCTTATAAATTTATTGCAGAAGAAACGACTCAATTATATTTATGTGGTTGCTCAGAAACACAGACACCACCTTTTTGTGATAATGCTAAGCAGTGTAAAACAAAATAATGGCTATTGAAATAGAACATAAATTTTTACTCGCTGATCCCACATGGAAACAATTAGTCATAAAGTCCGTAATATTTAAACAAGGTTATTTAAACTCTAACTCTAATAGTTCAATTAGGGTGCGTATTAGTGATTCACAAGCCTGGTTGAATATTAAAACTGCAATAATCGGAAATCAACGGCATGAATATGAATATGAGATACCGCTAGCTGATGCTAATGAAATCTTAGCTTTATTATGTAATAAACCCATCATCGAAAAAACTCGTCATTACGTTCCTATAAATGAACATCTATGGGAAATAGATGAATTTCATGGTGAAAACGAAGGTTTGATAATTGCTGAAATCGAACTGGAACAACAAATAACCGAGTTTCATAGACCTGAGTGGTTAGGTGCTGAAGTCACTCATGATCTTCGTTATTATAACAATAACCTAGCACACACTCCTTATAGTAAATGGTAAATAACACTTAGAGCCTATTGAAATACATATATTTATGATATATATTGTACTGTATGAAAAAAACAACTATTGTTGCAATAATGTCACTATCGACACAATGTTTTGCTGGGAACTTAAATAGTTCTTTGCAAGACATTGAGACAGAGTGGGCATCCATCCATTACAACACACCACAATTAAAACAAGAACCAGCTTACAACAAGCTATATATGAAGGTAGTTAATCTTGCAAAGGATTACCCTTATCATGCTGAACCATTAATATGGGAAGCCATCATTAAAGCATGTAATGCAGAAAACATAAATGCAATTGATGCATTAGATAACATCCAAGAAGCTCATGATTTATTGCAAAATGCTATAAAGATTAATCCATCTGCACTAGGAGGATCTGCATATGTAACATTAGGAGCGCTATATCAATTAACGCCAGAATGGCCAATTGGGTTTGGGGATATCAAGATAGCAAAGTCGCTTTACGAATCAGCAATCAAAATTAGTCCTACTGGATTAGAAAGTAATCATTTTTATGCCGAATATTTATTATCTCAAGATGAACTGGATGTAGCAGAGAAATACTATAGGATTGCTTTATCTGCACCATCAAGACCAGAGCAAAAATTTGCTGACGATAAAATCAAAGAACTAACTAAAGTAGGCTTAGAAAAAATCAAGCAAAGAAAGCACGAAAAAACAAACAGTTTATTTTCATCTTTCCTAAAAAAAGATAATATAAATTGAGTTAGTATTCAATACAGACAACCTTTCTGATAAAATATTATAATTATTTTTTTAACCAATATCCGGATAAATTATGGCTTTTGTAGTCACTGAAAACTGTATCAAATGTAAATTTACTGACTGTGTTGATGTCTGCCCAGTGGACTGCTTTCACGAGGGTCCAAACTTTTTAGTTATTGACCCTGACGAATGTATTGACTGTACATTGTGTGAACCTGAATGCCCAGCTAACGCGATATTCGCTGAAGACGAGCTACCAGAAGGACAAGAAAAATTTGCAGAATTGAATGCTGAATTATCAAAAGCATGGCCTAGCATTACAGAAGTTAAAACAGCTCTAGAAGGAGCTGATGAATGGAATGGAAAAGAAGGAAAACTTGAGTATCTCGAACAATAATTTAAAAGAATACAGCACAGTATAAATAAAAGTGCAGATATTTAACAAACATAAAAAAGCCGGTTAAAACCGGCTTTTTTATGTTTAATTATTCAGCTCTATCTACTAATTCAACATAAGCCATAGGAGCATCATCTCCAGGTCTAAATCCACACTTCATGATTCGCAAATAACCACCAGCTCTATTTTTATATCGTGGACCTAATTCATTAAATAACTTAGTAACCATGTCACGATCACGAAGACGCGCAAACGCTAAACGTCTTTTTGCTACATTATCTTCTTTAGATAATGTAATTAAAGGCTCAGCAAAACTTCTTAATTCTTTAGCTTTTGGTAATGTAGTTTTAATCAACTCATGTTTAAAAAGCGAATTAGCCATATTACTAAACATCGCTTTACGATGACTACTAGTAATATTTAATTTTCTACCTGACTTACGATGTCTCATAAATAAAAAGACCTAATGTTAATGTGTTGTAATTGCATGAGTATGATCAGCAAGGTTTTCTGGAGGCCAATTTTCTAAGCGCATTCCCAAAGACAAACCTTTTAATGCTAATATATCTTTTATTTCAGTTAAAGATTTTTTACCTAAATTAGGTGTTTTCAGTAGCTCAACTTCAGATCGCTGAATTAGATCACCAATATAGAATATATTCTCTGCCTTTAAACAATTAGCAGATCTTACAGTTAATTCTAAATCGTCAACAGGACGTAATAAAACAGGGTCGAATACTTCAACAACAACCATCTCATCATCATCAACATGATCATTAACTTTTTCAAAATCAACGAAAACAGATAACTGGTCATGCAAGATAGTTGCAGCTAATTTAATTGTAGATTCAGGATCAACTGTTCCATTTGTTTCTAATTCAATCACAAGTCTATCGAGATTAGTACGTTGTTCTACACGTGTATTCTCTACCTGATAGGCCACTTTAACTATTGGACTATAAGCAGCATCAAGTTGTAATGCGCCGACAACAAGGGTATTATCATTATTTAATTTACGAACACTAACTGGCTCGTAACCGCGCCCACGTCTAACTCTGATTTTCATGTTCAAATTACCAGCTTGTGTCAAGTTGGCAATTACTAAATCAGGATTGACTATTTCTACATCGTGAGGAAGTTGAATATCAGCAGCTGTAATACTTCCAGCACCATTTTTGGACAAAATTAATTCAACTTCATCTTTTGAATGAAGTATAACTGCTAATTTTTTTAAGTTTAATAAAATATCAATGACATCTTCCTGAACGCCATCAATAGTTGTGTATTCATGTAGTACACCTTCAATTTCAACATCAGTTACAGCACAGCCAGGTATAGTTGAAAGTAATACTCTACGAAGAGCATTTCCTAAAGAATGACCGAAGCCTCTTTCTAAAGGTTCGATAACAATCCTTGAATGATTAGGAGACTTTGTTTCTACTTCAACTAATCTTGGCTTTAGTAAACCAGAAATAGGATTCTGCATTTATATCCCTCAGTACAGCTATTATTTAGAATAAAGTTCCACGACTAATTGTTCATTAATATCACTACCTAAATCAACACGATCAGGTAAAGAACTAAAAACACCAGACATTTCTTTAGAATTAACTTCAACCCAATTAGGGAAGCCGTATTGTTCTGTTACGCTTAAAGCGTCAACTATACGTTGTTGTTTCTTGGCTTTATCTCTAATCGATAAACGATCACCTGGAGTTACTTGATACGAAGGCACATTAATTAAAGCATCATTTATTAATACAGATTTATGAGAAACTAATTGTCTTGCTTCAGCACGTGTGCTTGCAAAACCCATTCTATAAACTACATTATCCAATCGAGACTCAAGTAGGTTTAATAGATTTTCACCTGTTGCGCCTTTCTTCATATCAGCAGTTTTGTAATAATTTCTAAACTGCTTTTCAAGTATCCCATAAATCCTACGTAATCTTTGTTTTGCTCTTAATTGTAGTGCATAATCAGAATTACGAGTTCTTTTAGCTCCATGCTGACCGGGTCTTTGATCTAATTTACATTTATTTTCTAAAGATTTACCTCGACTTTTCAAAAATAAATCAGTTCCTTCCCTTCTACTTAATTTACAAGTAGGTCCTAGATATCTTGCCATAATACTACTCCAAATTCTAAACGCGGCGTTTTTTTGGTGGGCGACAACCGTTATGTGGAATTGGTGTCACATCTACGATATTATTTATTTTAAATCCCAAATTATTTAATGATCGCACTGCAGACTCACGACCAGGACCAGGACCTTTTATCATAACATCAAGATTTTTCATCCCGAATTCTTGAGCGACAATCCCAGCTTTTTCAGCTGCAACTTGTGCTGCAAAAGGTGTACTTTTTCTTGAACCTCTAAAACCAGAACCACCAGATGTTGCCCAAGAAAGTGCATTGCCCTTTCTGTCTGTTATTGTAATTATTGTATTATTGAAAGATGCATGAACATGAACAATACCGTCTGCAACTTCTTTTTTTATGCGTTTTCTAGCGCGATTTGGACTAGCCATTCTTAACCTCTAATGGGTAACTATTTTCTAATTGGTTTACGAGGACCTTTACGAGTACGAGCGTTCGTTCTCGTTCTTTGTCCTCTTAAAGGTAAACCACGACGATGTCTAATACCACGGTAGCATCCAAGATCCATCAAACGCTTGATATTCATTGAAACTTCTCGTCGCAAATCACCTTCTACAGTCATTTTTGAAACCACATTACGAATAGCTTCCAATTGTTCTTCTGTCAATTCTTTAATTTTAACTGACGTTAGAATTCCAACTTTTTCACAAATTTCACTTGCAGTTTGACGACCAACACCATAAATTGCAGTTAATGCTATTACTGCGTGTTTATGATCTGGTATATTTATCCCGGCAATACGTGCCATCTAGATACTCCCCTTGTAGCAATCTAAAGTTAAGCGCAGAAGTATAACATTTGATATATTCCGCCGCAACATTTTTAGCCTTGTCTTTGTTTATGTCTTCCATCGACACATATAACTCTAACAACGCCGTTTCTTTTAACAATTTTGCAATTTCTACAAATTGCTTTAACTGATGCTCTTACTTTCATTTTATAACTCCAGCAAATACTTTTTATTATTTTTTTAAATTGGATTTTTTCATTAACCCTTCATATTGCTGAGACATAACGTGGGTTTGAACTTGAGAAATAAAATCCATAACCACAACCACAATAATAAGCAATGATGTGCCACCAAAATAGAATGGTACATTCCAATAAACTATTAAAAATTCAGGTAATAAACAAACTAAAGTGATATAAAATGCACCGATTAATGTTAATCTTGTCATAACTTTATCAATATAGTTTGAAGTTTGAATACCTGGTCTTATACCAGGTAAAAAAGCGCCTGATTTTTTTAGGTTTTCTGCAGTTTCTTTAGAATTAAATACCAAAGCAGTATAAAAGAAACAGAAAAATATTATTGCAGTCGCATAGATCAAAACATAAACGGGTTGACCTGGCGAAAGCATAGTTGCGATATCCTGTAACCAAGAAAAACCATCAGTATTACCAAACCAACCTGCAATAGTTGCAGGAAATAAAATAATACTAGATGCAAATATTGGTGGAATAACTCCAGCCATATTAATTTTTAACGGCAAGAAACTTGATTGACCACCATATAATTTTCTACCTTCTTGTCGCTTAGGGTAATTAATAGTAATTCTTCTCTGCCCTCTCTCTACAAAAACAACTAATGCGGTAACAGATATAGATAATAAAAAAAGCATTATAATAAATGCACCGTTCATTTCTCCTGTTCTTGCAAGCTCAAGAGTACCACCAATAGCTTTTGGTAAACCTGAAACGATACCAGAGAAAATGATCATTGATATACCGTTACCTATACCTCTCTCTGTAACTTGCTCTCCTAGCCACATCAAAAAAACTGTACCAGTAACTAAGGTTATTGTTGTTATAGCAACAAATGAAAACCCAGGATTTAAAACAACTGAAAGGCCTCCAGCAGTCTGGTTTTGTAAAGCCATAGAAATTCCAATAGCCTGAAATGTAGCTAAAACAACAGTACCATAACGTGTAAATTGAGATATTTTTCGACGTCCACTTTCGCCTTCTTTCTTCAACTGCTCCATAGATGGCAAAACAACAGTCATCAATTGCATTATAATCGAAGCAGAAATATAAGGCATAATACCCAGAGCAAATAAGCTCAAGCGCATTAACGCACCACCAGAAAACATATTGAACATGTCAAGTATTGAACCACTTTGCTGCTCAAACATTGCTGCAAGAGCTTTTGGATCAATACCAGGTACAGGTATATGAGAACCTATTCTATAAACAACAAGAGCACCTAAAACAAAAATTAATCTTGATTTTAACTCCGATAATCCACTATTGCTGTTATTATTTAACTTAGAATCTGATTTAGCCACTTAAGCCTCAACTTTTCCGCCAGCTGCTTCTATAGAAGTTTTTGCACCAGAAGTAACTTTAATTCCAGTTATAGTAACTGCTCTGTTGATTAAACCTGATTGGATAATTTTTACAGTTTTTGTAAAAATCGGAACAATATTTTCATTAATCAATATTTTTAAGTCAATATTAGTTTCAGTTAAATTATTTATCTCACTCAATCTAACTTCAGCTGTAAATTTACTTTTAGAAGATTTAAAACCTACTTTCGGTAATCTTCTTTGCAATGGCATTTGACCACCTTCGAATCCTACTTTATGAAAACCACCACTTCTGGCTTTTTGGCCTTTATGACCTCTCCCACAAGTTTTACCTAAAGTACAACCAATACCTCTACCTACTCTTGTACGTTTTTTTCGAGAACCTTCAGTTGATTGAATAGTATTTAGATACATTAGATTTCCTCGACTTTTAACATATACGATACTTTATTAATCATACCTCTGTTTTCAGGTGTATTCAATACAACTACAGATTGATTTATTTTTCTTAACCCTAGCCCTTTCAGACATGCCTGATGTCTAGGTAAACGACCAAATTTACTCTTGATCATAGTGACGTTTAATCTTAAACCTGACATCTTAATTATCCAATAATTTGTTCAACTGACAAACCACGTTTGGCAGCTATTTGGTTAGCATTGTGCATACTAGTTAAACCATTTATCGTAGCTCTAACTACATTAATTGGATTACTAGTTCCAATACATTTGGCAAGAACATTATGAACACCGACAACTTCAAACACAGCTCGCATTGCTCCACCTGCGATAATACCAGTCCCTTCTGAAGCTGGCTGCATATAAACTTTTGCAGCACCTGTAGTATTCATAATCGGATATTGTAACGTATCACCTTTAAGCGAAACTTTACGCATATTTTTTCTTGCTTGCTCTAATGACTTTTGGATTGCAATTGGAACTTCTCTAGCTTTACTAACACCGTATCCAACTCTTCCTTCTCCATCACCAACTACGGTTAAAGCAGTAAAACCGAATACTCTACCACCCTTAACTACTTTAGCAACACGACGAACATTAACTAATTTTTCTTGTAATCCATCAGTACTAACTTGTGCATTTGCTGTAGACACGATTTTCTCCTAAAATTTTAAACCAGCTTCACGAGCTGCATCAGCCAAAGCTTTAACACGTCCGTGATATTTAAAACCAGAGCGATCAAATGCTACTTCTTTTACACCTGCTGCAAGGGCTTTTTCGGCAATTAATTTACCAACTAAAGCAGCAGCTTCTACGTTACCTGTGTATTTGATGGAAGACTTGATTGTCTCTTGATTTGTTGATGCGCTTACTAGTGTTTTAGTACCATCACCGCTTATAACTTGCGCATAAATATGTAATGGTGTTTTATGTATCGAAAGTCTAGTAGCACTCAAACTTTTAATTTTAGAGCGCAATCTCAACGCTCGTTTCATTCTAGATTGTTTCTTATCCATTACAATACCTTACTTTTTCTTAGCTTCTTTTCTTACAACATGTTCGTCAGCATATCTGACTCCCTTCCCTTTGTAAGGCTCAGGTGGACGATAAGCTCTGATTTTAGCTGATACTTCACCAACTAATTGCTTATCAGTACCTTTAACAATAATTTCTGTTTGGCTAGGCGTTTCGACAGTTATCCCAGATGGTACTAAAAAGTCTACAGGATGAGAAAAACCTAAAGACAAATTTAAAATATTATCTTTTGCAGCAGCACGATATCCAACACCTATCAGTGTTAATTTTCTTTCAAACCCATCAGACACACCAACAACCATATTGTTCAATATTGCTCTAGCCGTTCCCGCTTGTGCTGTTGATTTTTTATCTTCACTATTCCATTCAATATTAGCAACATTTTCATTTACAACAATATTAACTGAAGAGTTCAATTTATGTACTAATGTTCCCTTAATACCTTTTACTGTAATATCATTTCCAACTTGATTTATTTCAACACCCTTAGGTATGTTTATTGGGGCTTTAGCTATTCTTGACATAAGACACCTTTTATTAACAAACAGTACAAATGACTTCACCACCATGCCCAATTGCACGTGCAGCTCTATCAGTCATAACGCCATTAGATGTTGATACAATAGCAATCCCTAATCCACCAAGTACTTTTGGTAAATCATCTTTCGATTTATAAATACGTAAACCAGGTCTACTAATTCTTTTAATTGATTCAATAACAGGTATTCCTTTGAAATACTTCAATTCAACAGTCATAACAGTATGATTACCTGTTGTTTCTGTAGAAAAATCTGTTATATAACCCTCTTCTTTCAAAACTTTCGCAATAGAAACTTTTAATTTTGAAGATGGCTGTGTAATTATTTTTTTTCCAGCAGATTGCCCGTTTCTAATACGAGTTAGCATATCTGCTACTGGGTCTGTCATACTCATCTCTATTTCTCCAAACTTGATCTAACAGATCTTACCAACTTGCTTTGACAACACCTGGTACATCACCACGCATAGTTGCCTCTCTCAATTTATTACGACTGAGCCCAAATTTGCGATAATAACCATGTGGACGTCCAGTCAAATTACAACGATTACGTATTCTCGTAACACTCGAATCTCGTGGTAATTTTTGAAGTTGTAGATGAGCTTTATCTTTTTCTTCGTAACTTGAACCAGGATCTCTAATAATTTCTTTTAATGCTTTTCTTTTTACATCAAACTTTGAAACTAATTTCTTACGCTTATCTTCACGAGCTATCATTGATTTTTTTGCCATGATAAATTG
>CAIVAH010000096.1 GCA_903903765.1 uncultured Methylococcaceae bacterium | reverse complement strand
CATCAGTGCGGGTGTGGCTGCTTTATATGTTGCTAAAGAGATAGAAAACGAATGTTTTTTATATTTAATGAGTAGTTACGCTTTCAGCACTCATAATGATAACCCGACGCAGTATAAACAAGGCGAAGGTTTAGTTGGGCAAGTTGCTTTATCAGGCAAACCGATTTTACTTAAAAATGCCACAGAACATTATCTTAAGGTTGCCTCTGGCATTAACACTTCAACACCTACAAATATTTTCATATTACCTATTCTTTACCAAAACTCTATTCAAGGTGTCTTAGAAATTGGAACTGTAGCTGAATTAACGCCTACTGAGATCGAATATTTAACTCAAGTCACTGACGTTATAGCAAAAGCTATGGAAATTACCTTGGCTCAAGATAAGATGAGACGTCAACAAATAGCATTAACACAAGCTAATGAAAAGTTGACCGAATTAGATCAAATGAAGACCAACTTTCTTTCCACCGTATCTCATGAACTCCGTACACCTTTAACCTCAGTTATCGGCTTCGCCCGCATTATGCAGAAGAAGTTCGATAGTGTGCTTTATCCCGCTTTAGCAGATAACGCTGATAAAAAAGTTGTCAAAGCGATTAGACAGGTTATGGATAACACAGGCATTATTGTTGAAGAAGGTGAAAGACTCACCTCACTTATTAATAATGTTCTGGATTTAGCAAAAATGGAAGCTGGCCGAGTTGACTGGAATATCGTTGACTTAAATATCGAAGAAATTATAGATCGTGGCATTGCCTCTACTTCATCTTTATTCGCTGTCAAACCAGTATTAATGGTTAAAAAAATACCCGAAAACTTACCTTTATGTTTAGGTGATCATGATCGCCTAATTCAAGTCGTCATTAACCTTATTTCCAATGCGATTAAATTTACTGATGAAGGTTCAGTCACGCTAACAGCTGAATTAGGCGCTGATGAATTAATTATCAGCGTGATTGATAGCGGCACTGGCATTAAAGCCGAAGATCAAGCCTTAGTCTTTGAAAAATTTAAACAGGTTGGCGACACCATGACAGATAAGCCTCAAGGCACGGGCTTGGGCTTACCTATTTGTAAAGAAATTATCGAACATCTAGGCGGGCGCATCTGGGTTGAAAGTAAAATCGGCATGGGCAGTACTTTTTCTTTCTCTCTGCCTTTATCAAACAAACTACAGAAACCATCAAATTCTTTTATAAGTGGTGAACAGCGCTATAAAAATATTTTGCTCACCAATGAAGGAGAAGAAGTCAGCTACATTTGGCAAACAGATAGTGCTCAACTAGAACAAGCCATTAAAAATAGCCTAGAAACTGCAAATTTACCTCAAGAGCTCAGTTCACCGGACATCTTGGTTATTGATGACAATTTAAATATACGCCAATTCTTACATCAAGAGCTGAGTGCCGTTAACTATATAGTACGTGAAGCGAGTAGTGGCGCAGAAGGTCTCGCCATGATTGAAACTAAAAAACCTGACTTGATTATTCTAGACGTTAAAATGCCGCATTTAAATGGCTTTGAAGTGGCTGTAAGACTACACACTAATCCCACGACCTTACATATACCCGTTATTCTTCATACCATCACCGAAGATCAGGCTTTAGGTGAACAATTGGGCATTGATTGCTATCTAAATAAACCAGTGCAAGATTCTGTATTACTTGATGCCGTTAGTCATTTACTAAAAGTACATGCTAGTCGCAAAAAAATCTTATTGTTTATTGCTGATACGGAAAAAACACAACGCTGGATTAACTTATTAACTCAGTCTGGTTTTGAAGTGATGGCCAGCACTAATATTAATGAAGGAGTTGAATCGGCAAGTGCTTTTGATCCTCAGTTAGTGATAGCAGAATCAGCGTTAGTCAAAAAATTTAAACTCATTGAACAATTACGCGGTGATCTTGGTTTAGATAAAGTATTGTTCACTTTACTGGATTAATAAACTGTCATTTTAAACTATGAACCCCGAAATCAAACTAAAACGCCTTTGTCAAAAAGGCAAGTCTGCCGAATTAATTCAACAATTTTTCAAAATACTGCCTATAAATTTAAGTGTTGTTGATCAAAATAATTCGTTAGTATTGGGAGAAACTCTAGAAGGTTCTCGCCAACCTATTTATTTAAACTCAGAGACTATCTTAGGATGGGTAATTGGTGATAGCGAACATACGGTATTTTCCGCCAATTTAATTAGTTACATTGTCCAAAAAGAATTAGAGAGTAAACTACTTGCTCAAGAAACATTAAATAAATACAAAGAACTGACCTTACTCTATGAACTAGGGGAAAAGATTTCTAACTGTATTGATATTGAGCAATTGGCTCAATTAACTATAAAAGAGGCCCAAAACTTATTAAATACTAATAAATCATTACAAATTGGCATACTACTTAAAGACCAAACAGATGATCATCTACTTATTTTTGCAGGGAGTGGTGACAGTTTCCCAGTAGGATCAAAAATAATCAATGTTGATGGTATCACTCGACAAGTCATAACATCGGGTAATGCTGAGATTGTTAATAATGTGCATCTTGACGTGCGTTATAAAACCAATCCAGGAAGTTTAAAGGATACAGTAGCCTTATTATGCACGCCGATAAAAACCAGTGACCATACCTTTGGTGTATTAAGTATCATCAGTACAGAGGTCTTTGATTTTAATGCGGCAGAAGCTAAAGTTTTAAATTTGTTAGCCTCTCAAGTGGCAATCGCTATTGGACGGGTACATTTAATTAATGAACGAGTCTCCCAAGAAAGATATCAAGAATCTTTAGTATTATCAAAAAATATTCAAATGGGTATGTTACCTACGGCCTTCCCTAGATTCACAGATGGTAGTCGTTTTGATTTATTTGCATTCATGCAACCTGCTAGAGAAGTAGGGGGGGATTTCTATGATTTCTTTCGGCTAAATGCGACAACGCTATTGGTAGTAGTAGGTGACGTATCAGGTAAAGGCGTACCTGCTGCGCTCTTTATGGTTCGAGTCATTACTTTAATCAGAGCCTTAGCCAAACAACATGATGTCGTTAGCGATATTTTAAATGCCTTAAATATTGAACTATGTCGAGATAATGATGCAATGATGTTTGTTACTTTATTCATTGCTACACTTGATTTAGAAACCAGTCTACTAAGCTATAGTTATGGTGGACATAATCGACCATTATTATTATCTAAATACGGTATCGTTTCTATGCTGCCTGGGGATTCTGGGATGGCTCTTGGTATCTTAGACAT
>CAIVAH010000095.1 GCA_903903765.1 uncultured Methylococcaceae bacterium | reverse complement strand
CGTGTCCCCACCCAAATTACCGCTAATGAGGGCCTACAATTTGTAGCAGATATTAACGTCGGAGAAAAATTTAAACTCGGTTACGGCGACCCTAAACTAATCATTAATAATGCTAAATCTGTTCAAAAAGAATTACAAGAATTTGCACCAGAAGCTATTTACTTATACTCATGTGGTTGCCGGCGGTTCTTATTACAAGATGAATCTAACCTAGAAACATTACCTTTCCAAGATATTGCACCTACTTTTGGTTTTTATACTTATGGCGAATATGCAGCCTCATCGGCAGAAATGGAGCTGCTTAACGCAACTATGGTGGTCGCTGCTTTTAAAGAAGGCAATAGCAATAGCAATAGCAATAGCAATAGCAATAGCAATAGCAATAGCATCATAAATTATGATCCTTATGCCAATAACCATACAAGGGTTGTATCGCATTTAGTTAAATTTATTGCTAATGTAACATCTGAACTTGAACAAACAAATCTGGAACTGAAAAGATTATCTGCGCTAGAAACCCTCCAACAACAAGACTTACGCAATGAACTAATTAACTTCATCTCCATGCTAGGTCATGAAATTAAAACACCGCTTGCAATTATTGACTCTATTATCCAAAGTCTAGAGCTTGAAACCTTGCCTGAACAAACTAATACCATTAATCGCCACCACAATATTAGAAAAGCCATTGAACGACTTGATACGTTATTAAATACTATATTGGTGAACAAACGCTTTGGATCAGACAATGATATACAGTTAGTTATTGAAACATGGCAGATCTATGACTTAGTTGATGCCATCATCTCAAGATATCATATAAATTTACCCAATGAACTTGAATCAGGTAATTGTTCAATTGCCATTAGCATTGGTAATTACACTAGCAAAACCATCAAAATCTGCTGCTCAAATTACTACAGAACAGGAGTAGGTGACTTCAGTTTATTGCAAGTGGCTTTAAACAACTTAATTGAAAATGCTTATAAATACAGCACACCACAAACTGAAATTATTTTTAACATTGATTTTATAACTCAATTAACTTTACGCTTTACAGTTAGTAACCTTACTGATGATATTGCACTATTCGATAAACAAAAAATCTTCAATAAATATTACCGAGGCAGCGAAAAACATAATGTTGCTGGAGCAGGCTTAGGTTTATACTTGACGCGCAATATAGCCCAACAACACGGCGGATCAATTGATGTTAAAATTAAGAACAACATTATAAGCTTTATTCTAGATATTCCTCTCAACACAGAATGGTAACAGACTGAATATGCTGATACTGAACATCCCTTGCGATAATACCAGCTTAAATCATATTTGTATCATCCGTTTGGATGATTACAGTCTTATGTTAATGCCTTTAATATATGAAAACCACTTGGCCTTTATATTTATCATAGGGTATTTATGACTTTAACCGCAAACCCAATATCACAATCTATTAGAGTTACACTCGTTGAAGACAATTACAATTTGCGTATTGAATTAACACACCAATTAATGCATCTGGGTTATGAGGTAAAAAGTGTAGAGAATGCCAAACAACTTAATACACTTAGAAGAAACTGGCTCAGCAGTATATATATACTAGATATTAACTTACCAGGTGAGAATGGTTTCTCAATAGCGAATAGACTCGCCAAAAATAAACAACATGGCATCATAATGCTAACAGCACGCACTAGTGTCTTAGATAAAATTTATGGCCTAGAACATGGTGCTGATATTTATTTAACCAAGCCCATTGACTGGCGAGAATTAAATGCCTGTATTAAAAGCATACATAGACGCTTAATGCCTCTATCAACGATACCTGTATGGGTATTAGACATTAAAAGTCACATTCTTATGTCACCCGATAATCGCCTCTTACATCTCACCAAATTAGACACTAAAATCATGACAACTTTGCTTGAAAAACAAGGTGAAGTGGTTACACGTGAAAAATTTATTGAATTACTAGAGTTCGAATCATTAGAAAAATCAGAATACCGACTTAATACGATAACTTGTCGATTGCGCCAAAAATTAACTGATTTTGACAAAGACTTTACTATTCATACGTATCGAGGTACCGGCTACGCTTTGTTAGGACCCGATATTTCATGCAAAGGTTAATTACCCTAACTAAAACAACATAAATTAATTACAATACAAAATTTCTATAAATAAATCTAAGAATTTTTCAATAGTTAGACGAAAATAACGAATCGCTCATCTAGAATCTACGAAGTTGTGGCTAAATCAGTCTAAAAACATCCATTCGCTCAAACCTGGCGGGGTAAGTAGTTAATATATAGGCTTGTCTATGAGATAATATTAAATAAACTTCATTAATCTTTACCATATGCACCAACCCATGCAACGCCTATTTATCCGATCTGTTTGGTTAAAAGCCCACCTTTATGTAGCATTGAGTGCCGGCCTTTTCTTTGCCATCATTGGCTTGTCCGGTAGTTTAAGTATTTATCGAGCGGATATAGACGCTTTATTAAATCCAGAGTTAATCGTTACAAATCCAAAAGGCCAATACCAAACCTTAGACAAAATATTTACCGCCATAAAATTAGCACACCCTCACAAAACGGGATCTTGGACTTTAGAAATGCCGCTATCGTCAAACGGCGTAATTACCGCATGGTTTGAAAAACCATCTGAAACTTTTTTTGAATTTTATGCACCGTTAATGGTATCAGTAAACCCTTATACTGCAGATGTAATTACCAATCGCTTCTGGGGGAGCACCTTTACGACTTGGCTTTTAAATTTACATACTCAGCTTAATATGGACAAATTTGGCTGGAATTTTGTTGGTATCCTAGGGTTTTTATTAAGTATTTCTTGCTTAACTGGACTGTATTTATGGTGGCCCGGACTTAAAACTATCAAAGATACTTTTAGATTTCGAGCTAATAACGGCATAATGCTACTAGCTTTTGACATACACCGATGGCTAGGTATATTTAGCGCGTGGGTTTTACTAACATTATCTAGCACTGGATTTTTATTAAGTTACCCCAGCATTCTAGAAAGTTTTACAGGCTCATCAGGCATGGAACACGGCCAAACAGGCCGAACGATTACTAGCACAGCGATTCCTAACAACCATCCAACGGGGTTATCTGCCGCAACGTTTGTAGCTCAAGGACCTTTTCCAAAAGCTGAACTACGCCGCATTACCACACCTAATGGAGATACCGGCGTATATCGCATCAATTTAAGACAGCAAAGCGAAGTAAATCACCGCCATCCTTATACTACAGTTTGGGTTGACCGCTGGAGCGGCCAAATTAAAGAAATACGCAATCCCAACCAGTTTACAAAAGGTGAGGTATTTACGACTTGGATTTGGCCATTACATACTGGCGAAGCATTGGGACCTAGTGGTAGAGTATTATGGTTTTTTAGCGGTATAAGTCTTTTTGTTCTGTATGTCAGCGGACTACTGCGTTACTTGTGCAAAAAAAGGATAGTAAGAGACAGGCCTATTAATTATACAAACCTAAAACAGTTCGGCTATCAACTATCAGTCAGCAGCAAAAAAGCAGGGGCCAGTGTATTTAATAACTCGATAAAATTACTTAAAAAACTACTACCGCATATAAGGCTAATTTGTTCAAAAAGCCTTAATTTTATAAGTCAACAAATAAAAAATTAAAAACCATGCGACGCGATAGTCATTTTCGCGTCGCGTACACATCTTCTCAATAAGATTAACTAAATTAGTTTAAACGAATAACAAAAATATTATTTAAGTGAGATAACTTCAGTACGACCTACCATCTCAATACTTAACTTATCTTCTTTCATTAACCAACCAATACCACGTTGCACATCAACTTTATTTAAATCGGTTTCATTAATAATCTTAGTTGCACTAGACGGGCCATTAGCATCCAGATATTGCCACACAATACCAGCAGCATCTCCAATTAATTTAAGCATTTTCGTCACCTCGATAAAGATTAATTGAATAAATACAATTTTTAACACCATATTGCATTAAAATTAATAAAACACTATCAGACACCCTTAACCTGTAAATCAGGCAACACGATATTAAGTTCTAAGGTTTCTTGATCATCGTCTTGCTCAAAACTAACAGAAATAGCATCTTGACTAACGTTTACGTATTTTTGTATTACCGCCAACAATTCTTTTTGCAATTGCGGAAGATACGATGGCTGGTTCTTTGAGGACCTTTCATGCGCAACCAAAATTTGCAATCTCTCTTTTGCTAGAGAAGCGCTACTTACTTTAGAAATTTTGAAATAATCCAATAAACTCATTATTTACCTCCAAAAAGATTCCTAAAAAATCCCTTTTTATCGTCAATAAAGCGGTGAGGTCTTTCTTCTCCTAAGTAGCGAGCCACGATATCTGCATAAGCTTGGCCTGCATCACTTTTTTCATCGAGAATAACAGGCGTACCAGAGTTTGAGGCGTTAAGTACAGATTTTGATTCAGGAATAACACCCAATAAATGCAAAGACAAAATATCTTGTACATCATCAACACTTAACATTTCTCCCAATTTAACACGCTCAGGCGAATAACGTGTTAACAACAGAAACTCGTTAATCGGCTCTTCGTTTTGTTCTGCCCTACGTGATTTACTTGATAAAATCCCCAACATACGATCAGAGTCTCTTACAGACGAAACTTCCGGATTAGTTACGACAAAAGCATCATCAGCAAAGTACATTGCTAAATGCGCACCTTTCTCAATACCCGCAGGAGAATCACAAACGATATACTTAAAATCTTTCTTTAATTCGTCTAAAACTCTACCCACACCTTCTTGACTTAAAGCATCTTTATCACGAGTTTGTGACGCAGGTAAAATATATAATAAATTACAGTTTTTATCCCGAATCAAAGCTTGATTAAGCGTTGCCTCTTCATTGATGACATTAACAAAATCATAAACCACACGGCGCTCACAGCCCATGATTAAATCCAGATTACGTAAACCTACATCAAAGTCAATGACTGCTGTTT